>DAONCJ010000091.1:0-10026 GCA_035401985.1 Burkholderiaceae bacterium
GTTTCTTTCGAAGACCTCACCGTCGGAAGAGTGTTCAAGCATTCGATCCGGCGCACCGTGACCGAAGCGGACAACGTCTTCTTTTCGGCGCTCACCCACAACCCGGCGCAACTGCATCTGGACGAGGAATACTGCAAGGAGCACACCGAATACGGCACGCGCATCGTCAACAGCTGCTTCACGCTGGGTCTGATGGTCGGCATCTCGGTGGGCGAGACCACGCTGGGCACGACGGTGGCCAACCTCGGCTGGGACGAAGTGCGTTTTCCGAAGCCGGTGTTCCATGGCGACACGCTGCGCGTCGAAAGCGTCGTGGTCGATTCGCGCGAGAGCAAGTCACGGCCCACGCAGGGCATCACCATCTTCGAGCACCGGGCCTACAACCAGAAGGGCGAGCTGGTGGCCTCGTGCAAGCGCAGCGCGCTGATGCATCGGCGGCCCGACGGCGAAGCGCCGCGCTGATACCCATCCACCCTGTTCGAGCCAATCCGAAAGAAATCCTCATGACCTCATTTCCGTTGCCTTACGCATCCCAGGACCTCACCGGCCAGGTGGCCCTGGTCACCGGCGCCTCGGCCGGCCTGGGCCGGCGCTTTGCGAAAGTGCTCGCGGCACAGGGCGCCAAGGTGGCAATCGCCGCCCGCCGCCTCGACAAGCTCGAGGAACTGGCCGCAGAAATCCGTGCCGGCGGCGGCGAGGCGCTGCCCGTCGAGCTCGATGTGACCGATGCGGACCAGCTGATCCGCGCGGTCAGCCAGACCGAGGCGGCCTTCGGCACCGTCACCATCCTGGTCAACAACGCCGGCATTCCCGATGCGCAGCGCGCGCACAAGATGTCGGTGGAGCTGATCGACCGGGTGCTCGACATCAACGTGCGTGCTCCGTGGATTCTGTCCTGCGAGGTCGCGCGCCGCCTGATGGCTGCCGACAAGCCGGGGCGCATCGTCAACCTCGCTTCACGGGCAGCCTATGCTTACGACGGTCGCGGTGCCGCGCTGTACGCCACCTCGAAGTCGGCGGTGGTGCGGATGACCGAGACCCTGGCCGTCGAATGGGCGCGCTTCAACATCAATGTGAACGCCATCGCGCCCGGCGCTTTTTCGTCGGAAATGATGGACGGCATGATCGCGCGCATGGGCGACATCACGAAGAACTTCCCGCGCCCGCGACTGGGCGATCCGGCGCAGCTCGACAGCACGCTGCTGTTCCTGGTGTCACCGGCTTCTGAGTTCGTCACCGGCACCACGGTGCGCGTGGACGACGCGCAGGGCGGGCGCTGAGGCGCTGAGGCGCGGGCCGTCAACGACCTTCGCGCCGGGCCTGAAATTATTTTTCATCCGCCTGCCTCCAAACTCCTGGCTGGCGAGTAGTGGGAGCAGTGGCGCTGTTTGTCGCGCTGCTGCCCCCTATCCATCGCCGAGGAGTTCACCCATGCTGTTCAAGTCCACCCTGGCCACAGCGGCCGTTCTAGCCGTCTCCGCGTGTGCGTCCGACATGCGCATGCCCGCCATGATGTATTCGCAGGCCAGCCTGCCAGACGCGGTGAAGGTTCCCGCCGGCAACAAGGTCGCGATGGAAACCGTGGGGGTGGGGCAGATCACCTACGAATGCCGCGCGAAGGCCAACATGGCGGGCCAGTTCGAGTGGGCGTTCGTCGGCCCCGACGCCAGACTGCTCGACCGCAGCGGCAAGCAGGTCGGCAAGTACTATGGCCCGCCCGCCACCTGGGAGGCCCTCGACGGCTCCAAATTCACCGCCACCCAGCTTGCCGTAGCGTCCGGTGGCGACGGCAACATCCCGCTGCAGCTGGTCAAGGCCAATCTCGTCATGGGCATGGGCGCCATGAGCGGCGTCACCTACACGCAGCGCGTGGCGACCAGGGGCGGCGTGGCCCCGGCGATGGCCTGTGGCGCACCCAACCTGGGCGCTAGGCAGATCGTGCAATACCAGGCCGACTACATCTTCTACAAGGCTTCCTGACGCGCCGCGGCTTCGCGCCATACTGGCCGGCGCATGCGGTCTTGCATTGCCGGCCCGCACACCTCGGCTAGTATGGCCGCCAGCCCCGTGGCATGGTGCACACATGCCGCGGCACTTGCGCCCAGCCGGAACGTCTGCACTTGCACCGTCACGACGCCGAAGCCTTCGATCACGATGCCGCGCTGGCCGCCTGCGCGCAGGGTGACCGTGCGGCCCTGCGCCGCCTGTACGAGCGTGAAGGCCGCTACCTGCTGGGCGTGGCGCTGCGCATCGTGCGCGACCGCGCCACCGCCGAAGACGTGCTGCACGACGCCTTCATGAACATCTGGACCCGCGCCGCCACCTTTGATGCCAGCCGTGGTGCGGGCCGCGCGTGGATGTACGGCATCGTGCGTCACCGGGCACTGGATGCCGTGCGCTCGGGGGCGCGCACCGTGTCTGCCGATGAGGACGTCCTCGATTCCTTGCAGGCCGACAACCCTCCTGCCGCGCCCGACATGGCCGAGGCCTTCGCGTTGCGCGCTGACCTCGGCCGGCTCGAGGAGTGCCTTGCGCGCCTGGACACGCCCAAGCGCAACTGCGTGCTCTTCGCCTACCTCGAGGGTTGCACCCATGCCGAGATCGCCGAGCGGCTGGGTTCGCCGCTGGGTTCGGTAAAGGCCTGGATCCGCCGGGGGCTGACCTCGTTGCGGGAGTGCCTCGCATGACGGCACCCGATGACGACGATGAACTCGCTGCCGACTATGTGCTGGGCACACTCCCGGCCGAGCGCCGGCGCGCTGTGCAGGCGCGGCTGCCGGTCGACGCCGCGCTGCGTGCCGCGGTCGACGCCTGGGAAGCCCGACTGCTGCCGTTGACCGCGCTGGCCGAGCCGGTGGAGCCCTCGGCCGCACTGTGGGCGCGCATCGAAAACGCCCTCCCACCCGCGCCGGTGCGTGCCTTCATGAAGGCCAGCCTATGGCGGAACTGGTGGGGGAGCCTAGTCTTCTGGCGCGCTGCGGCCGCCACTGGTTTCGTCGCAGCCTCGGCGATCGCCTTTTTGCCGTCCACGGGCCTGTTCGCGCCCGCTGCGCCGCGATACATGGTGGTGCTGGTCGCGCCCAATGGCACCGCGCCGGGCTGGGTAGTGCAGACCAGCAGCGCGAGCACGCTGCGTCTGGTGCCGCTGGGCGCCACCGCGGTGCCCGAACAGCGCTCGCTGCAGTTCTGGACCAAGGCCGACGACTGGAACGCGCCGGTCTCGCTGGGTCTCGTGCAGCCGGGGCGCTCACTGGAAGTGAAGATCGACCGGTTGCCGCCGCTGGTGCCGAACCAGTTGTTCGAGATCACGTTGGAGCCCCACAACGGCTCGCCGACGGGCCGGCCGACCGGGCCCATCCTCTACATCGGGCGCCTGGTCAAGCTGTCCTGAGCAGCGTGAACTGGGCAGGGAGCGCGGCTGCGCTCAGATCGGCATGATCGAGCGGAATTTCGGCGGATGGTCGTCCGGCCGGCGCGGCTGACACTGGGCGAAGGTCTCGATCAGTACCCGGCGCGTATCCCTCGGGTCGATGATCTCGTCGATGCCGAAGCCTTCGGCGGCCCGCAGTGATCCGATGCGGGCACGGATCTCGTCGATCATCTGCTGACGTCGAGCCTGCGGATCGGGCGCGGCCTCGTATTCCTTGCGGAACGCGACATCGACCGATCCTTCGACCGACATCGCGCAGATCTGCGCGGTCGGCCACGCCAGGCTCGCGTCGGCGGCGAACGCTCGCCCGCCGGCCATCGCGAAGTAGCCCAGCCCAAAGCCCTTGCGTACCACGATAGAAATGCGCGGCACGGTGGCATTGCCCCACTCATGGATCAGCTTCGCAGAACGGCGCCCGAGCATGCTGCGCTCGGCCGAACTGCCGATCGAGAATCCGGGCACGTCGATCAGCGACACAAGCGGCAGCCCATAGGCGTCGCACAGCGCGATGAAGTGCGCCATCTTTTCGCAGGCCTTGGCATCGAGCATTCCGCCCAGCTTCAGCGGCTGGTTCGCCACGAAGCCGACCGGACGTCCGTCCAGGCGCGCCAGGGTGGTCAGCACGTTGCCGGCGTAGGTCGGTTTGATTTCGAAGGTCGACCCCTGGTCTGCGATTTGCGCGATCACCTTGCGCATGTCGTAGGCCTTGCGCGGATTGGCTGGCGCCAGGTCGAACAGGGCATCGTCGCCGCGATCGATCGGATCGGCGCATTCCGATCCGGGCATCGGCGCGCGCGCATTGGCTGGCAGATAGGAAAGAAAGCGGCGGACCGCGTCGAGCGCCTCGGCCTCGCTGTCCACACCCAGATCTGCCAGACCGTTGCGATCGACCTGCGCCTCGGCGCCACCGATTTCCAGCTGGTCGACCTCCTCACCGACACCGGCCTTCACCAGCGCGGGTCCGGCCAATCCCATGGTCGCGATGCCGCGCACCATCACCACCAGGTCGGACATGCCTGCATAGTTGGTCGGACCGGCGAAGCCTGCGCCCATCATCACGGCGACGATCGGAATCCACCCGGACGCCCGCGCGAAATTGTGGAACGTCGGGTTGGCGTGCGCGAAGTGGCGCGCGTCCTGCCCGCTCTGGATGCGGTGGCCGCCGCCATCGAGCAGCATCACCATCGGAATG
Organism: Burkholderiaceae bacterium; assembly: GCA_035401985.1. Lineage (GTDB taxonomy): Bacteria > Pseudomonadota > Gammaproteobacteria > Burkholderiales > Burkholderiaceae_E > Quisquiliibacterium. The sequence continues at coordinate 4,623 of DAONCJ010000091.1, forward strand.
CCGCGTGTGATGGCGATCTGCAGCGCGCGCTGTGTCTTGGCGCTGCCGAGCACGCCGATGCTGCCGCCAAAGACGCTGAAGTCCTGCGACAGGATCACGGCGGGGCGACCGTCCAGCAGCACCGTGCCGGTCACCACGCCGTCGGCCGGCGCCTGGTCACGCGCGACCTGATGCGCACCTTCGCCCGACACCAGCGCGCCGATCTCGCGAAAGCTTCCGGGATCGGCGAGGAGGTCGATGCGTTCACGAGCCGAGCGCTTGCCGCGCGCATGCTGGCGCGCTATCGCGGCCGCGCGCGAGTCATCGTTCAGCGCCGCGCGCACCGCTTCGATTTCAGAGAGCAATAACCGGCTGTCCTTGTCCTGCGTCGTCATCCTTGCCTCCTGTCGTCAGACACCTTTTCAGTCTTAGTATAGGAGCGGGTATGACTGCGAATCTGACCGCGACCACGCTGTGAAACTCGGCGTGGCGCCTACAAGGAGACTGACGATGAATGTGAGACGCCTGGCCTTCGGAATCGGCCTGATTGCCGCAGTGGCCGCTCATGCGCCACTGAATGCGCGCGAATTGAAGGCGAGCACCCATCTGCCGCCGAAAAACGACACAGTGGCCAATGGCTATGTGCCGTTCGCCAAGTACGTCGAAGAGCGCACCAAGGGCGAGCTCAAGATCAAGATCTTCAACGGTGGTGCGCTGCTCGGCCCGCGGGCCGCGTCTGGCGGCATCAAGGACGGCGTGGTCGATATCGGCTATGTGATCGTCGGCTATCACACGGCCGAATATCCGTACCTCGGCGGCTTCGCCAACGACATCTCGGCGATCGGCACCGACCCCGTCGCCGTCACGGCGGCCACCACCGAGTGGGTGCTGCGCCATTGCGCCCCTTGCCTGAAGGACTTCGAGAACCAGGGCAATGTCTTCACCGGCGCGGGTGCGGTGCCCGGCATGGTGATCATGTCGAAATTCAAGATCGACAAGCTGGCCGATCTCAATGGCCGCAAGGTGCGCTCCAACGGCGGATTCTGGGACGAGTTCATCAAGTCGCTGGGCGCCGTGCCGGTCAACGTGCCGTCCTCCGAGCAATACGAGGCGATGAACCGGGGCCTTGTCGATGCCGTCATCCATGTACCCAGCTCCATGAAGACCTACTCGCTGTGGGACATGGCGAAGGACGTCACGCTTCTCAATTTCGGAATCTATCGTTCGATCAACACGTTCTCATTCAATCCGGCCAGCTGGAAGAGCCTCACGCCCGCGCAGCGGAAGGCCGTGCTCGAGTCGACGATGGACGCCAACCTCGACATCGCGCATGGCTACCTGAAGACAGGCGAGGAAGCGCTGGCCGAGAGCCGCAAGAAAGGGGTCACGGTGCATGCGCCTTCGCCGGAAATCCAGGCCAAGGTGGATGCCTTCATCAAGAAGGTTGCGGTCGATGGCGCTGCTGTCGGACGCAGCAAGTACAACATTGCCGATGCCGACAAGGTGATTGCGACCGTCACCGAGCTGAACGCCAAGTGGGACAAGATCTGGAAGGAGAGCGGCGGCGACCTCAACCGCTTCAAGGCCCGTGTGCGCACCGACCTGATCGACAAGATCGACACGACGACCTACTTTATCAAGTAGTCGGCACAGGGACGCCCTCAGGCGTCCCTGTCAATCGGCCAGCAGGCGCGGCAGGATCAGCGAGATGTCGGGAAACAGCACCAGCAGCGTCAGGGTCACGATGTCCGCGGCCAGGAACAGCATGATCCCGCGAAAGATCGCCTCGGTGCTGATCGTGTTCCCGACGACGCCCTTGATGACGAATACATTCAGCCCGACTGGTGGCGTGATCAATCCGATCTCGAGCAGCTTCACGATCAGGATGCCGAACCAGATCAGATTGATGTGCGCGGCTTCGATCAGCGGCATGAAGATCGGCAGCGTCAGCAGCATGATGCCCAGCGGGTCCAGGAACATGCCCAGGACCAGGTAGGCCGCGCAGACCAGCAGCAGCAGCACCATCGGGTCGAGCCCCGCGGTATTGACGAACTCGGCCAGGAAGTCGGTGAAGCCGGCCAGCGCCAGAAACCGGGTCAGCAGATGCGCGCCGATCGCGATCACGAAGATGGCCGCCGTGCTGTTCAGTGTCTCGCTTAGCGCCAGCTTCATGGTCTGCCAGGTCAGCGTGCGCATGCCGAGCGCGATCACCGCCGCCAGCGACGCGCCGACCGCGCCGGCCTCGGTGGGCGTGAAGATCCCCGACAGCAGGCCGCCGAACACACCGAAGATCAGCAGCAGCGTGGGTGCGGTCTGGCCTAGCACCAGCAGCCGGGCGGTCCAGGTCGCGTCGGTGCCTGTGGTGGGTGCGATTTCGGGCTTGAGCTTGACCGCGATCACGATCGCCACGCAGTACATCACCGCGGTCAGGATGCCCGGCAGGAACCCTGCGAGAAACAAGGGCCCGATCGGCGCCTCGACGAAGATGCCGTACAGCAGCAGCAGGATCGAGGGCGGAATCATCGAGCCGATCGTGCCGGCCGCCGCGCAGGCCCCGGCCGCGAGACGCTTGTCGTAGCCGCTGCGCAGCATTTCGGGAATGGCGATGCGGCCGATGGCCGCGGCACAGGCCACCGACGATCCGGTGACGGCCGAGAATCCGGCGCCGGCGCCGATCGAGGCGATGGCCAGTCCTCCCGGCAGCGGCGCAAGCCAGAGCCTTGCCGCCTGGAACAGCCCGTGCGTGAGCTTCGCGTGATGGCAGATGTAGCCCATCAGCAGGAACATCGGCACTGAGGTGAGCGTCCAGTTGGCGACGACCTCGTGCGGGATGGCCGTGATGATGCCGAGTGCGGACTTCAGTCCCATCACGATCCAGATGCCGAAGAACGACACGAGGCCGAGCGCGACCGCGATCGGCACGCGCAGGAACAGCATCAGCAGCAGGATGCCGAGCGCAGTCAGCGAAATCTGTATATCCGACATGCGTCGCCTTACTCCTGGAAGTGCTCGTGTGGATCGACGGCAAGCGGCTGCGCATCGCCACTCAACAGGCGAAGTCCCTTGACCACCAGGACCAGCGTCAGCAGGCCGCAGCCCAGCGGCAGCATGAATCGCGGCGGCCAGATCGACAGGTCCATCGAGCTCGAGTAGCGCTCGCCGACGTGCATCTTTTCGATGGCCTCGAGCCCGGTCCGCCAGGTGAGCAGCGCATAGAAGACTGAGGACAGCAGGCAGACGATGCCGATCAGCACGCGCTGCGCGCCTTCGCTCAGGTGCTGCGCGACGATCTCGACCGAGATGTGGCCATTGCGCAATTCGACCGCGGCCAGTGGCAGGAACACCACGGCGATCATGTAGTAGTACGAGGAGATTTCAACCGTGCCGGTCAGCGGCCGGTTAAAGAAGAAGCGCAGCACGACATCAAGGGTGACGTGCAGCATCGTGATCAGCAGCACCAGCCTGCCCAATGCGGCAAGGCCGTTGCTCAATGCGTCGAGGACACGGCTGATTGCCGTCATCGTTGCCTCCCTGGCCCCAGGGTTCCGGGGCGTACATCCGCCGGTGCCTCCGGCCATGGATTGCTCGGTACTATAAACAACATCCGGCCAAGCCGATCGCCCACGCATCAGGACCCACGATGAGATTTGACCCGCGCATGCCCCTCCCCGAAGACTGTGTTCTCAGGCCGCTGCTCGACCGGCGTGCGCGCGAGACACCCGACAAGGTGTTCGTCGTGTTCGAGGACGGCGAGCAATGGACCTATGCCGAACTTCGCCGGCGCGTGATGCACGTTGCGGCAAGCTTGCAGCAGGCGGGGGTTTCACAGGGCGATTTCGTGCTCTCCTGGCAAGGAAACGGACCGGTCACGCTGCTGACCTGGTTCGGTTTGAACTATATCGGCGCGGTGTATGTGCCGATCAACACGTCGTATCGCGGCCGGCTGCTCGAACACGTGATCGCCAATTCCGACGCGAGCCTGATGATCGCCGATGCGCGGCTGATCGATCGGCTGTCCGAGGTCGAGCTTGCCGATCTGCGTCGCGTGATCGCGCTCGGCGAGACGGACTGGCGCGACGATCGACTCGAACTGCTGCCTGCGTCGACTCTGGTCAGCGGTCCGGCTCAGCCCGAGCCGCCCCAGCGAGAGATCGCACCGTGGGACACGCAGAACGTGATCTACACATCAGGCACCACCGGCCCGTCGAAGGGCGTGCTGTCGTCTTACCTTCACCTGTACTCGACGGGTGCCGCCTTCCATGCGGTCACCGCGGACGACCGTGCGATGGCCAATCTGCCGATGTTCCATGCCGGGGGCACCGGCGCCATCTATCGGATGCTGATCCGCGGCGGATCGGTGGCGCTGGTCGAATCGTTCGACACGCACAGTTTCTGGGACAAGGTGCGCAGCAGCGGCACCACCACGCTGACGCTGCTCGGGGCGATGGCTCCGTTTCTGATGAAGCAGCCACCAGGCCCCGGAGACCGCAACCATCCGCTGCGCAAGGCAGTCATGGTGCCCTTGTCGGACGACGCGCTGGCGTTCGGCGAACGATTCGGCATCGACATCTACACCACGTTCAACATGACCGAGATTTCGTGCCCGATCTATTCGGCACGGAACCCGACGTTCAAGGGCACCTGCGGAGTGGTGCGGGACGGCGCCGAGTGCCGGGTGGTCGACGAGAACGACTGCGAAGTGCCGGCGGGCACGGTCGGGGAACTGATCGTTCGCACTGACATGCCCTGGGCGATGAACTCCGGCTATCACAAGAACCCCGAGGCCACGGCGAAGGCCTGGCGCAACGGCTGGTTCCATACCGGGGACGCGTTCCGGCGCGACGAGGCGGGCAACTTCTATTTCGTCGACCGGATCAAGGACGCGATCCGGCGGCGCGGCGAGAACATTTCGTCGTTCGAAGTCGAGGCCGAGATCTGCGCGCACCCGATGGTTCGCGAGGCGGCGGTGGTGGCCGTGGCCAGTGAGCTGAGCGAGGACGAGGTGCTCGCCGTGGTCTCGCCAGTGGAGGGTGCCTCGTTGGATCCGGTGGCCTTAATCGAGTTCCTGCGTCCGCGCATGGCCCACTTCATGATTCCGCGCTTCGTGCGGATGATGCCGGAGCTGCCCAAGACGCCGACACAGAAAGTGCAGAAGAACCTGCTGCGCGAGGAGGGGATCACCGCCGACACCTGGGACCGCGAGCGGGCCGGCGTGGTGATCCGGCGCGACAAGCTTGCTCAGAGTGGCATCAGGCTGGACGCCTGACCGGGCTTCGGCCGACCGATGGAGCGCCGGCCGACTGAGCACCGGCCGACTGCGTGTCCGGTTCTGCCGCGGCTCTGCGGACCGGTCGAGGCACGCCTGGTCAGGCGGCCGTGAACCGTTTCCAGTGCGTTCTCAGCTGAGCCAGCATCTCGACCTGCG
>DAONCJ010000092.1:0-10000 GCA_035401985.1 Burkholderiaceae bacterium
CGTCGGCCAGCCACTGGCGCATCGGTTCGTGCAGGAACGCATAGCGCAGGCCGAGCATGCCCGGCTGCTCACGCCAGGTCGCGATGCGTGCTCGCGACTCGGGGCGGTCGAGAGGAAGTGAACCCATGATGGCGAACCGGCCCGGATAATCCCGGACTGCCTCGAACGCCATCTCGGTCGAGTTGGGGTCCCAGCCCGGCGGATGAATGACGGCGGCATCGACGCCGCCGGCGTCCATCAGCGCGATGGCCTCCTCGGGGGTGAAATGCGTGGTCTGCCAATGCGAAAGATTGCTGGGCAAGCCTGTGCCCCAGGTGTGAATCTGGGCGTCGACAATCGGCATCGTCTTCCCTTCGGGTCGTTCTGATGTGCGGGCCAGCGTACCCCAACGGGCAGTCGGAATACGGGCTCGACGTCTGATTTCGATCCGTTGCTTGGCACGACCCGCCAATCCCCGATGAGTTGCTATTGTCGTCCCATCGAGCGACGCCCTCACTCCATCGTGGGCGGCCTTGCGCACGACAACCCCTGGGAGAAGACATGATCCGGACAGCAGCTCTTTGCGGCATGACAGCCGTTGCGCTGGTCTCGTGCACTACGACGGTGGAGCCTTCCGCAACGCAGGCATCCGTGGATGCGGGCGACCACGACGGATTGTGCGCGCACGGCGAACATTGAGCTGAAGCGGCTGCCAGGGGCCGAGCGGCTGATGCATACTGCCGCGATCGGATGGTGCGAATGGAGGACACGATCGATGTTGTTGATCCGTCAGAGTCAGCTTGAACCACTGGCTCGGCCGCTGCGCGAGAAGTTCGAGTCTGAGCTTTGCGACCTGTTCGCGAACGCCTATCCGCGCGAGTGCCGCCAGGCCGGTGGCCGGCCGGCTTTGCTGCGGTGGACGAAGGCGGGTGTCGCAGCTTCCATTTCGGCCGGATACACCTCGCAGCACGCCTGCGGACGGTGGCTGCTGCTGATGATGATGATGGGCGTCGATTTCGCGGTGGACCCGCAACTTCCCTGGATGCAGACGTGCCTCGACAGCGCGCGCTCGCGCACGCCTGTCGAGCGGATCGACGAGGCCTTTGACGAAGCCATGCATTGGCTCGGCATGACAGCTGGCGAGAAGGCCGAGCGGGTCGTGCGCGCAATGATCCGGATCCGCAATTTCGACTTTGCCTCGGTGCCGCCCCTGCAGGGGCAGGCGGAGATCGATGACGCCTGCGAGCGGCTGCACGCCCTCTACCCCGAGAAGTTCCTGTCCCAGGGCCCGCAGTTGACCGCCGAGTGCGTGGCTTCGCAATTGGCGACCGCTGCCGAGTACGGTCTGACGGTGCCGGCCGGGCGCTTCCTGTTTGTGCTGCTGTCGTTCATGCTCGGCAGTGGGTTCTACCGTGATCCCTTGCATCCGTGGGCAGGCGAGGCTCTCGATCCTGAGAACGAGGCGGCGTCCAGTGAACGGGCGGCACTGCTCGAGGCAGCAGCGCGCGCGCACATGGCAGTGTCCCTGGAAGGTGCTTAGACATGTCGGGTAAAAACAAGTCCACCGCCAGCAACGTGGCACAGCAACTGCCCGGCGCACAGGACGATCTGAGCGCACCCGTCCTGCCATGCGCATTGAACAAGGACCCGCAACTCAAAGTCGAGGTGTTCGCCCGGGTGAAGGGGAAGAAAGTACCGATCGCGTCGAACGTCAGCGCCGGTGGCCTGGGCAAGGCGTCGCCGCCAGCGGACGGCATCGCCGACTTCTCCTACGTGCTGCCCGGCGTGTACGCGGTCTCGGCCACGGCCATCATCCCACCGCACGACACGGACTATTACTCCCCCGGCGTCATAGAACAAGTCACGCTCGCAAAAGGGGACAAGAAGACCGTGCGGCTTGAGGTGAAGCCGCGCAACGTGGTCACGCCGAAGGTCGAGCTCGAATACAAGGTCGTGCTGTTCGAGCCGAACCTCGCCCAGTACGAGACGGACGTCCACGATCCGCCGGCGACCGACCTCAGGCCCGAGCCGACGCGCATCGAGGTCTCGATGACCTGCAGCGAGGAGGATCCCCCTTACACGGGGGAGGGCACGCTCAGCGCACCCAACTGCAGCGTTTTCCTGAACGAGGCCTGCACGCAGCCCCTCGGTGCACGCAAGCTGACGAACGCGGAATTGAAGGCCAAGCTGAAGCTTTATCTCCGAGGCACAACGCGTGGTCTTTTCACGTTGTCGCTGACCCTCGACGCCGACCCTGATCCGCGTTTCGACATCAAACCCCCGGCGACCGAGCCGATGGGGGTGGTGGCGCTCGAATTGCAGGTGCATCAGCACGTCACCCCAGTGGTGCTGCCCGCGGGCACTTACCCGCTGACCGGCTACTGCGCAGGCCTGGAAAATGTCGATCTGATCCCCGACCAGGTCGCTCTGAGCGATGCCGACAAGGTAGCCAAGGGCCGACTGCTGCACAAGCAGGTCAAAAAGCACCACGGCCGGGCGAAGGCAATCATCAAGGTAACCGCGGCCGAATGGCCGCCGGGTACCGACGACTACCTGGTCGTGCTGTCTACCACCGGCTCGGATCTGCGTGCCTATGATGCCGAGAAGGACGGCGCTCGTCAGTCGCTGTCGTTGAAGACGAAGGCCAGCGAGCTGAAGGCCGCCGACAAGACCTTGTGGATCGAGGGTGCGTCCGCCAGCAGCAAAGTTCGCGGTGCCCGTCTTTCCCTCGGGCTCGACCGGGCGTCGGGCGGCTTGTCGAAGTCGGCGAAGACCCATGCGGATTGGGCGCGATTCACGGTCGTGAAGATCGACTCTGTGAAGCTGAAGTACGAAGATCCAGGGGCCGACGAACCCAAGCCCTGGAACCCGTCGAAACATATCTGGTACATCAACTACCAGCCGGGCGATGCGGGGCGGACGGTGACGATTCGCGCAAAGCTCAGCAAGAAGATCGAGGGAATCGATCTTCACTTCATGCTTGCCCCGGATCAGAACAACCTGAAGGAGAAGAACTGGGGTATCGACATTCCTGCCATCTGGCCGTGGGCCACGATCGGCGCAGACATCAAACAGAAGGACAAGGCCGCTGACACCGATCTCCTGCACAAGTCGGAGAAGACCGATGCCGAGGGTGTGGCGGACTGCGAACTGGTGCTGTCACAGATCGGAGGCGACCAGTTCGTGCCGGCCGCGTACATTGCGCAGGATCCGCATCTCGCAGCTTATGTGCACAAGCATGCGACGCTCGCTGAACGAGAACCCAAGCTGGCCAGCGACCCGATCAAGGTGTGGCGAAAGTTTGCCTATCAGAAGATCAAGGTCCGCGGCATGCCGAAGTATCCGCGGACCACGGTCGCCGAGAACGTCTATGGACGTGTGCGGGCCAAAATGCTCAAGCGGCCTTCCGTCTACGTCGACATGGCAACTGTGAAAGCCTGGCCGGAGGCAAGCGTGCTGCCCGAGTACATGTTCAAGGTGGGCGGCAGCAAGACGAAGAAGAAGCTCAATGTCAGCGATGCAAACCAGTACCGCTTTTTCGGACTGGTGCAGGACGAGAACAAGCATCCGATCAAGGTGCCGATCATCACCTGTGACTTCAACTGGGCCAACGAGGGCAGTACCGTTGTCGCCGATTTCTCGGCTCTTGCATCGGCCTTTCCTGTCGACGTGGACACTGCGTTCCATCTCTGCAGCCCACCTGTGCAAGGCGGCACATTGCTTGCGTCGGGGAACTGGGTGGCAGCCGAGGACGATGGCGCGGGCAACTGGATCAATGTGCGAAACGGCGCGTTGGCAGCGGGCGATTTGGAGATCCATCCGGCTCGCGATTCGATCAACAAGGTTCGTGTGAAGTTGCCCGCCGGCGTGGGCGCAACCACCGCGCAAACGACCGTCTGGATCGAGGCGTTGAATGTCAATGGCGCGGCCGACGACTACCTGGGCGGCTACGACATCAACCCCACCAGTCCGAAGACGATCGTTGCTCTCTACGATTCCGCCAATGCGTTCGACTACCAGAACACCGTCATCCACGAACTCGGCCATGCTTTCCATCAGACCAACAGCGCGGCGCCGGCGACCAACATGCCGGTCAATCCAGGCTATATGGCGACCAGCACCGGTCCGCACTGCAACCACGGTGGCAACATCTGTGTGATGTTCACAAGCGGTCCGATCGCCGGGTCGCTCAATCGCTATTGTCCTGGTTGCCATCCCTACATGCTGGTGCAGGACATGTCGGCTCTCGCTTGACATGTGCCCTCCGACCTGGAACCTGTACCGCAGGGCCTCCCGGTGGCATTCGGCCGTCCGGGTATTTTGGCTCTCGGTTGTGTCCTGCGCGGCGGCCGGCAGCCTTGCCTCGGCGGCTGTTCCGCCCGCCGCTATCACCACCACTCGAGGCGCGCCTGTCATGAATCAAGAGATTCGAACCAAAGTGCTTGAGCTTCTCTCGCTGCCGGATGATGCCTATTTCGCAATCGAGCCTTCAGCGGTGACCGCACTTAATCAGCAACTCGCGAAGCTGGTGCAGCCGCCGCCATTGTCTCGACCTCCCGGTGCCGTCGCAGAGGTGCTGCCGGAACTGCGCGTGATTGCCACGCCCACCCGCGTCGACCTGAAGCAGCGCACAAGTTTTCCGGTGCTGATCGCGGAGGTGCGAGGCAACCTACGCGAGTGGGCGGTCCACTCGCGCCAGAACCGGCACGTCATTCTCTCGAACCTGAGTACCGGCGACGTGTTCGCCGGGGGCGCGCGCGATCGGGGCAGACGGATGCCGCAGTTGCCTGCATCGGCCACCGGTACGCCGGTCGATGCATTCAACGCCAAATTGTCGACTCTCGGCGTGGTGCATCGCGACGTGCTGACCTGGGTGCCACCCGACCTGATGCGGGGACGGATGCACGGGCGACTGGCGCTGACCCTGATCGACTATGACCTCCCGTCCAATACGCGGCGGGTGCAGACGCTTGGAGAGGCAGACCCGGCGAACCCTCGGGGCTCGGGCGCCAAAGCTCGGTCCGTCGTGAAGCTCGAGGCAGGGGCAACGCCTGCGATCGCGGCCGGAGTCGCGTTCACCGCGCCAGCAGCCACGCCGTCTAGGCTGCGTGCGGAGTTCAAGCTCGAGCGCACCCAGGTGACTCTGCTCAACGGCCCGGCTGAGGCTCGCCAGGCAATGTTCGTTGCGTCCTCGCTGGTGCTGGTTCAACTCGACAGCGAGTCGCCGCTGGTCCTCGACTTCGCGGTAGGCGCTGAGGGAAAGGCCAGCGACGCCGTGCAGTCGGTCTTTGCGATCGACCTTGCACGGCTTGCCCCCGCAGGGAAGTACCAGGTTTACCTGGTCATAGGCGAAACGGTCAGCGGTCCGGTGTCTGTGACATTGACAGGAAGCTGATTGCATTCAGGCCGATCCCTCGCTAGAGATTGCCGATCGCTTCTGTCAGGCGCCGGCCCAGGGCCAGCAATGGCCCCGACAGTCGGTCGACAATCTCCTGCGCCCCGGTATCCCCCGTGACGCTCATGTTCAAGGTGTAGATCGGGTGGTCCGCCACGGCCACCGGTGTGGCGAGTGCCACCACCTGAGGCTGCCAGCTCGCCCAGCAGTAACCGAGCCGGTGAACGCTGGCGATGGCCGTGTTGATCTCGAGGGAAAGGTTTCGCCAGCCCGCTGCACGCCGTTCGCGAAACTTCGCCATCAAGGCCGTGCGTGCGTCGTGCGGCGCGGCCGACAGCCAGGCCCTTCCCAATGAAGTGAGCTCCATCGGCACGCGCTGACCGGCGACCACGTTGCGCCACGCCACGCGACGGCTGTAGCGCACAGACTCCAGATAGACCATCTCGTCGCCGTCAGCGACGGCCAGACCGACGTTGATCCTGCGCTGCTCGGCTTCAATCCGCATCCAGGGACTGGCCAGCTGAAGAACCGGCGAGCCTGATCGCATGGCGTGGGCCAGGCTCAGCACTGGCGCGGCCAGTCGATAGGCACGGCGCCGACGGTCGTGTTCAAGCATGCCGCTGTCGACCAGGGTCTGCGCAAGGCGACTCACCGTGGCGCGCGACAGCCCCGTGCGTTCGGCCAGCTCGCCGTTGCCCAGGAGGTCAGCGCCGGGCTTGAACGCCCGCAAGAGGGCGATCCCGCGCTCGAGCGATCGATTGCGGTCGCCAGGTCGGGTTCCCGGGGCTGCCGAATGCGGGCGCTTCAGAGTACTCACATCCGGGCTCCTGTCATGCGCGTTTCTTTTCCACTAGATGGAAATAGGGGAGTGCCATCCGGAAGTATGCGCCCTACGCTTCGGGCGTCGATGGCGGCGGGATGCGTTCCCGCCTTTGTCGACCGGACCACGATCTGAACCGCAGCAGGAGCTTAGCCATGCCCGCATTCATCCGTTCAAGCGCCGCAAGATTGGGCGCCCTCATCGCCACGGCGGCGCTGACCGCCGCTGCCGCCACGGCAGCCCATGCAGCCTTCCCCGAGAAGCCGATTCGCCTGGTCGTTCCTTTCGCGCCTGGCGGGGGGACCGACCTCATCGCGCGCACGCTCGCGGTCGGCATGAGCAAGGAACTCGGCCAGCAGGTCATCGTCGAGAACAAGCCCGGCGCAGGCACCGTCATAGGCACCGACAGCGTGGCCAAGAGCCCGGCCGATGGTTACTCGATCGTCATCGCGACCTTCGCCCATGCGGTCAATCCCAGCATGGTGCCGAAGCTTCCCTACAACGCCGAGAAGGCTTTCACCCCGATCACGCTGATCGGCAAGGGGCCGAACGTGCTGGTGGTTCGCGCCGACAGTCCGATCAGGACGGTGCAGGATCTGCTGGCTGCGGCCCGGGCGAAGCCCGGCAAGCTGACCTATGCCTCGCAGGGCAACGGTACGTCGGCGCACCTGGCCGGCGAGATGATGACGAACCTCGCCAAGGTCGAAATGATCCACGTGCCCTACCGAGGCGCGGGCCCCGCCATCACCGATCTGCTGGGGGGTCAGGTGGACATGATCTTCGGCACGGCAGCCGCGGTGTCGAGCTTCGTCGACACCGGCAAGCTGCGCGCCATCGGCGTCACCACGGCGACGCCATCCGACGCCTTCAAAGGTGTGCCTGCGATCGGACAGGACGTGCCCGGCTACCAGGTCGAAAGCTGGTACGGCCTGTATGCGCCGGCCGGTACGCCGGCCGAGGCGATCACGAAGCTCAGCGCGGCTGCCCGCAAGGCGGCGCACGGCCCGGAGTTCTCCCGAAAGATCGAACAGGAAGGGCTGGCTGTCGTGGCCAGCGAACCTGCCGAACTCGATCGCTATGTGAAGGCCGAAGAAGCGCGCTGGAAAAAGATCGTCAAGGAAAACAACATCAAGCCCGACTGATCCGCCGCGTCGCAGTTTCTGTTTCGGAGAACTTCATGAGCTTCAGCTTCATCGACCTTCAGGTCGAATCCTCGATCGCCACGATCACCCTGAACCGCCCCGACAAGCGCAATGCGATGAGCGACGCGATGCGCGGCGAGTTCATCCAGGCGCTGGAAAAGGTCGCCGCCGACAAGGCCATCAAGGCGCTCGTGCTGACCGACGCGCGAGCGTGGGCGGCCGAGATGGGCAAGGGGTCCGCCACCGCGCTGGCGCTGAGCAAGACGATCCTGAACCAGAGCTTCGAGTTGTCTTCGCACGATGTGTTCGCGCAAGGCAGCCAGGCACAGGGCATCTGTTACACCAGCACCGAGCACCGGGAATCGGTGACGGCCTTTCTGGCCAGGTCGGCCACCGCCGTGAAGGAGTGAACATCATGGTTTCCCCTGCGAACGCCATCGCCCGCCTGCTGCAGCCGCGCAGTGTCGCCATCATTGGCGCCTCGGCCGATCCGACCAAGACCACGGGCCGTCCCGTGGCCTACCTTCAGAAGCACGGCTATGCCGGGCAGATCCTGCCGGTCAATCCCAGGGCGGAGCGCATCGGAGACCTGCCGTGCTACGCCGACATCGCCTCGCTGCCCGTGGTGCCCGACGTCGGCATCGTGCTGCTGGCTGCCGACCGCGCGCATCTGGCCGTGCGCGAGCTGGCCGCCCGGGGCGCCGCCGCCGCCATCGTGCTGGCCAGCGGTTACTCCGAGACCGGTGAAGCAGGTGCGCGTCGCCAGCGGGAGCTGCACGAAGCGGCCGGCGCGATGCGCATCCTGGGGCCGAACACCATCGGCCTGGTGAACCTCACCGACAGGATCGTGCTGTCGGCTTCTGGCGCGCTGGAGATGGACCACTTCCCGGTGGGGAGCATCGGCGTTGTCTCGCAGAGCGGCGGCATCCTGGGGTCGCTGCTGTCGCGGGCCGCCGCACGGGGCATCGGATTGTCCAAGCTGATTTCAACCAGCAATGAAGTCGACCTCGAACTGGCGGACTTCATCGACCACCTTGCCGACGACGACGCGACCAAGGTCATCGCGCTCTATGTCGAGACGGTGCGCAACCCGCAGAAGTTCCGCGCGGCGGCCCTGAAGGCCGCCCTTGCCGGCAAGCCCGTCGTCGCCTTCAAGATCGGCCGCTCCGAGGCTGGCGCCGCCGCCGCCGTGTCGCACACCGGCGCGATGGCCGGTGCCGACCGGATGTACGACGCGCTGTTCCGCCAGACCGGCGTGATCCGTGCACAGACCTTCAGCGATCTGCTGGACATCCCCGTCGCGCTGGCCACCGGCCGCAGGTTGCGCGGGAATCGGGTGGCCATCCTGACGTCCACCGGAGGCGCGGGAACACTGGTCAGCGACGATCTCGGGCTGCACGGCTTCGAAACCCCGGCGCCCGACCACACTACGGCCCAGGCGCTGCGCGCGCTGCAGACCGGCAGCGAAGCCGTGCTGGACCGCAATCCCATCGACGTGACCCTTGCCGGCCTGCGGCCCGACCTGCTGCGCGGCGCCATCAAGGCGCTGCTGGCCAGCCCCAGCTACGACGCGCTGACGATCATCGTCGGTTCATCCGGCCTGGCGCAGCCCGAACTGATGGCGGGCGCCATCCAGGACTGTCTGCCGCTGACCGACAAGCCGGTGCTGGCCTACGTCAGCCCGCACGCACCCGAAGTCGGCGCACTGCTGACGCAACGCGGCGTGCCGGCGTTCGCCGCGGCCGAAAGCTGCACCGCAGCGCTGGGCGCGATGCTCGCGAGCAGCCGATTCGTCGGGCCCGACGACGTGCAGGGCGCCGGTCCGGTCGTGACGGTGGATGACTTCATGCCGGGCTCGCTGGATGAAGCCCGGGCCAAGCAGTTGTTTGCAAGATTCGGGATTGCTTGCGCACGGGAACGCATCGTCACCACTGTCACGGGGGCACAGGCCGCTGCAGCCGAACTGGCGGGTTCGAATAGCGGGCGCGTGGTGCTGAAGATCCTGTCCTCGGAGATCACGCACAAGAGCGACGTCGGCGGCGTGGCCGTGGGCCTGACGGCCGAGACCGTGGGTGCCCGCCTCGAGCAGATGGCCGTCCAAGTGGAAGCCAGGGCCGGTGTGCAGCCCAAGCAGTTTCTCGTCCAGGAAATGATCGGCGGTGGAACCGAACTCATCCTGGGGATGCACCGCGATCCGCTCGGGACAGCCATCCTGCTGGGCATGGGCGGCATCACGGCCGAACTCTTCAAGGACACGACGATGCGCCTGCTGCCTGCGCAGGGCGGACTCAGCCGCGCCGAGGCTCTGAGCATGGCCACGGACCTGAAGACCTGGCCGCTGCTGGATGGATATCGCGGCCGGCCCAAGGCCGATGTCGAGGCGCTGGTCGACGCCATCGTGGCCTTTTCACGAATGGCTGCACAGTTGGGCGAGGGTCTGGTCGAGGCGGAGATCAATCCGGTCATCGTGCTGCCGCAGGGGCAGGGCGTGCGCGCGGTGGATGGTGTGGTCGTGCTGGCTTGAAACTGCTGCTTCGAGCGCATTCAGACAGTGACGCCTCGCGTCACCGGCAGAGGTACTCCGGCCGAGGGCGGGTGCGCTCGTTCACGCCGGGGAACAGGGTATTTATCCGGTGGGCTGGATCAGGGCTCGGGAATGGGCAC
>DAONCJ010000093.1:0-9999 GCA_035401985.1 Burkholderiaceae bacterium
CGGCGCCTGCCGGGCGCTCAATGCGCGGGGCGTCAACCAGGGCAAGGCCGGCAATGCGTCGGTCCGCTGGAACCGCGGGTCACGGGCCGGCCTGCTCATCACGCCTTCGGCGCTTCCATACGACCGGATGAAGCCGGACGACATCGTGTGGCTGAGCCTCGATCTTGACGACAGCGGCCCAGCAGGCGGCCCGGCCGTCGTGGACAGCGCCGGGCGCCGACCGAGTTCCGAGTGGCGCATCCATCGCGACATCCATCATCAGCGCGCCGATGTTGCCGCAGTGCTGCACGCCCACCCCTCGCATGCGACCGCACTCGCCTGCCTGGCCGATGTGCAGGCCCGCGGGATACCGGCCTTTCATTACATGGTCGCTGCGGCCGGCGGTAACGACATCCGATGCGCGGCCTACGCGACCTTCGGCAGCCAGGCCTTGAGTCAGGCGACGCTGGTGGCGCTCGAGGGCCGGCGCGCCTGCCTGATGGCGCACCACGGCATCGTCGCGCTCGGCAGCTCGCTGGATGCCGCACTGGCCCTTGCCGAAGAGGTCGAGACGCTGGCCCGGATGTACCACCTCGCGCGCCAGCTCGGCGAGCCGCTGCTGCTGGATGACGCCGAGATGAACCGGGTGCTGGAGCTGTTCGCCGACTACCGGCCCGATCAGGCGCCCGCGGCCGGCTGAAGTGCCGCGTCAGCCCGCCGGCGGCACGCACATCCCGCGGTGGCAGAGCATCTGGACCAGTCCGAGGAGCCCGCTCTCCATCTCGATCGGAGCAGGCGCGCCAGGGGTCGTACCCGACAGCTCGGCGGCGCGCGCCTCGAGCTGCGCGCCTGAGGTCTTGCCGTCGAATGCGAGCATCAGATCGGCCAGCCAGGGTTGGGACAGCTGGAAGCCCCGGTTCACGTTGTCGACCAGCGTCCGGCTGCTCTGCAGCGACTCCCGGGTGAAGCGAGAAATCGCCGGGGTCTGCGCCAGCGTGGGGTCGGGCAGCAGACATCCGGGCGGATCCTGCGCGACCGGGTAGGCCAGCGTGCTGCGCACCAGCCCGTCGATCACCGAACGCGCGGCGGCCGTCGCGGCCGGCGGCGGCGCGCCGGCGAACCGGCTGGCGAGGTCGGCCACGCCGATGGTGCCGGCCGGGCTGAGATCGAGCATCGCGAGCACCGACTTCAGCGTCGGCGCCGTCGTCTGGATGGTTCGGCCGGCAGGGTTTCGGAAGGTCGCCGACGAGTCGTCCTTCGTGTTGCACACGCCCACCGGCTGCATCTCGGAGAAGTAGCGCAGTCCGTCCAGACGCTCCAGAGAGGGCGCCGGAATCACTCCGTCGCTCATCCGGCAGACCAGGCTGCGCCGGAACCGGGTCCCCAGCGTGAAGTCCAGGTACTGCTGGCGGCGCATCCAGTCGCCGCCGCTGACCTCGTCAAGCCATGCCGTCAGGGCAGGGGCTCCGATCGCCTCGAACATCACGCTGCCGTCGGCGTCGCCCAGATAGCTCAGGCCGGCGTCGTTGGCCATGCGGCTGAACTCGTGCAGGTAGAAAGGCTGGTTGTTCGGCGACAGATCGTCATGGAACAGATAGTTGACGCCCTGGTCCATGGCGCTGGACACCTCGGTGGCGAACGATTCGAAGAACGGCGGGCGCTGTTCGTCCGGGACCTGGCCGACCGACTCGAGCAGCTTCCAGGCGGCATTTGCCGACTCGATGCCGGTCGGCTGCATGCCCACCTGGAACTGCATCATCTCGCGCACGAGGTGCCGGATCCGGCAGCCCGGGTAGGCGTTGTAGCTGACGTAGCCGACACCCATCGGCTTGAGCACGCGGGCGATCAGGCGCAGCACGCCTTCGCGCACCACCTGCGGCACCCACGAGAACAGACCGTGCGCGATCACGTAGTCGAACTGGCCGATCTTCGCCGGGTCGAGCGCCATCACGTCACCCTGTTCGAGGCGCAGGTTGCGAAGCCCCAGGCCGGCGGCCCGCGCGTTCCCCTGCGCGATCGGCGTGTGCGCGAGATCGATGCCGACGAACTCGGCATTCGGCCAGTACCAGGCCAGCGGAATGAGGCTCGCCGCGTTGCCGCAGCCCAGCTCCAGCACCCGTGCCTTGTCCGGCAGCGCGCAAGGGACACCGAGCCAGCGGCTGACGCCGGCGATCAGGTTCGGCGAGGTGTAGAACTGGGCGTTGCCGCCATAGTCGACGCGGTCGTAGTCGGTTTGGGACATCAGTCGTCTTTCAGGTCGGGCGCTGGTGCAGGGCGAAGGCACCATGGTAAGGCGCGGGCGGCCCGGCGCGCAGTGCTACCAAAGTACGAGGGGCCGGCTTAGGCCGCCAGAGCCCGCTCGCCGCTTACGCGGCCAGGACCCGTGCCAGATACTTGCCCGTATGGCTGCCCGGCTCGGCTGCTATCGCCTCGGGAGGGCCGGCCAGCAGCAGCCGGCCGCCGCCCGCGCCGCCTTCGGGGCCCATGTCGACCACCCAGTCGGCGGTCTTGATCACATCCAGATTGTGCTCGATGACGATCACCGTGTTGCCGGCATCGCGCAGCGCATGCAGCACCCGCAGCAGCAGCTCGATGTCATGGAAGTGCAGGCCGGTGGTCGGCTCGTCGAGGATGTACAGCGTGCGTCCGGTGTCGCGCTTGGACAGCTCCTGCGACAGCTTGACCCGCTGCGCCTCGCCCCCGGACAAGGTGGTCGCGCTCTGGCCGAGCCGGATGTAGCCCAGACCCACGTCGAGCAGCGTCTGCAGCTTGCGCTGGATCTGCGGCACGCTGCGAAAGAACTCGTGAGCCTGCTCGACCGTCATCTCGAGCACCTCGGCGATGCTGCGGCCCTTGTAGAGCACCTCGAGGGTTTCGCGGTTGTAGCGCTTGCCGTGGCAGGTGTCGCAGGGCACGTACAGGTCGGGCAGGAAGTGCATCTCGACCTTGATCACGCCGTCGCCCTCGCAGGTTTCGCAGCGCCCGCCCTTGACGTTGAACGAGAAGCGGCCCGGTCCGTAGCCGCGCTCGCGGGCGGAGGGGGTTTCGGCAAACAGTTCGCGGATCGGCGTGAACAGGCCCGTGTAGGTCGCCGGGTTGCTGCGCGGCGTGCGCCCGATCGGACTCTGGTCGACCGAGATCACCTTGTCCAGGTGCTCGAAGCCGTCGATGCCGTCGTGCGCGGCCGGCTCGGCCTGCGAGCCGTACAGGTGGCGGGCGATCGCGTGATGCAGCGTGTCGTTGACCAGCGTCGACTTGCCCGAGCCGGACACGCCGGTCACGCAGACCAGCAGGCCGATCGGAAACGCGACATCGACCCCGGTCAGGTTGTTGCCCCTGGCGCCACGCACCGTGAGCATTCGTTCGCCGGGCGGCGTGCGCCTGGCCGGCACCGCGATCCGCCGGGCCCCGGACAGGTACTGGCCCGTGAGCGAGGCTTCGCTGGCCTCGATCTCGGCAGGTGTGCCCTGGGCCACCACATGGCCGCCGTGTTCGCCGGCGCCCGGACCCATGTCGATCACATGGTCGGCGGCGCGGATGGCGTCCTCGTCGTGTTCGACCACCAGCACCGAATTGCCCAGGTCCCGCAGATGGCGCAGGGTCTCGATCAGCCGGTCGTTGTCGCGCTGGTGCAGGCCGATGGAGGGCTCGTCGAGCACGTACATCACGCCGGTCAGGCCCGAGCCGATCTGCGAGGCCAGCCGGATCCGCTGCGATTCGCCGCCCGACAGCGTCTCGGCCGCCCGGTCGAGCGACAGGTACTCGAGGCCGACGTTGTTCAGAAAGCGCAGGCGATTGACGATCTCGCGCACGATCCGTTCACCCACCGGAGCCCGGTTGCCGGGCAGCACCAGCGTGTCGAACCACTGCAGCGCATCGCGAAGCGTCCAGTGCGACACCTCCCAGATCGGCCGGTCGGCGTCGCGCGGGCCGACGCGGACATGGCGTGCATCCAGGCGCAAGCGTGTGCCTTCGCAGGCCGGGCAGACGCGGGTGTTGCGGTATTTGGCGAGTTCTTCGCGGATGTGCGCCGAATCGGTCTCCTTCCAGCGCCGCTCCAGATTCGGGATCACCCCTTCGAAGGGGTGCTGGCGAATGACGCTCTTGCCGTTGTCGCCGGTGTAGGTGAAGGGCACGCGCTGCGATCCCGAACCGTGCAGCACGATGCCGCGGATGGCATCGGGCAGCGACTCGAAGGGCGTGTCGACATCGAACGAATAGAACGCCGCCAGGCTGGCCAGCATCTGGAAGTAGAGCTGATTGCGGCGGTCCCATCCCTTGATCGCGCCCGAAGCCAGCGACAGGTTCGGAAATTGCACGACCCGCCGAGGGTCGAAGAACTCGACCATGCCCAGGCCGTCGCATTCGGGGCAGGCGCCCAGCGGATTGTTGAACGAGAAGAGGCGCGGTTCGAGTTCGCGCAGCGAGTGGTTGCACACCGGGCAGGCAAAGCGATTCGACAGCAGCTGCTCCTGGCCGCCGTCCATGTTCAGCATCACGGCCCGGCCGTCGGCCAGCCGCAGCGCGGTCTCGAAGGACTCGGCCAGGCGCTGCTTGACCGCCGGACCGACCTTCACCCGGTCGACCACCACATCGATCGTGTGCTTGTTGTTCTTGCCCAGCGCGAGCGTCTCTTCGTCCAGGTTGACCACCCGCGGGGCGCTGTCGCGGCCTTCGGTGCTGACCCGCACCCGCACGAAGCCCTGCGCGCGCAGATCGTCCAGCAGCTCGACGTGCTCGCCCTTGCGCCCGGCCATCACCGGCGCGAGGATCATCATCCTTGTGTCGGGCGGCTGGGCCAGCGCGGCGTCGACCATCTGCGCGATCGTCTGGGCCTCCAGCACGTGGGTCGGGTGCTGCGGGCAGTACGGCGTGCCGGCCCGCGCGAACAGCAGGCGCAGGTAGTCGTGGATCTCGGTCACGGTGCCCACGGTCGAGCGGGGATTGTGGCTGGTCGCCTTCTGCTCGATCGAGATCGCGGGCGAAAGCCCTTCGATCATGTCGACATCAGGCTTTTCCATCAGCTGCAGAAACTGCCGAGCGTAGGCCGACAGCGACTCGACATAGCGGCGCTGCCCTTCGGCATACAGGGTGTCGAAGGCCAGCGACGACTTGCCCGAGCCGGACAGCCCGGTGATCACGACCAGCCGGTTGCGCGGCAGGTCGAGCGAGATGTTTTTGAGGTTGTGCGTGCGTGCACCGCGGATGCGGATTTCGTCCATCGAATCGTTTCTGCCGTGTGAGGCTTGCCTGTGGCGCCTGGTGCGAGGCTCTGCCGCCTGAGCCCGGCGGCGCGCGGGCAATCGACTAATATAGCGCGTTGCAACATTCCGGGCTGCCTTCACGCCTGCGCGCAACCGTCGGGCCTAGGCCCCGCGCATTCCTCACCGCACATCCCCGATGCCCCGCAATCCCGATTCCATGACCCGGCTGGAGCTCCAGGCCAGCGTCGCGCTTGCCGCCATCCTGGCGCTGCGCATGCTCGGTCTGTTCCTGATCCTGCCGGTTTTCGCGCTCGAGGCGCCGCGCCTTCCGGGGGGCGACAACGCGACCCTGGTCGGTCTGGCACTGGGCGCCTATGGTCTCGTTCAGGCGCTGCTGCAACTGCCGCTCGGTCTGGCCTCGGATCGCCTCGGTCGCAAGCCGGTGATCATCGCCGGCCTGCTGATGTTCGCGGCGGGCAGCCTGGTCGCGGCCATCGCCCAGGACGTGGTCGGCGTGCTGATCGGGCGCGCGATCCAGGGCGCCGGCGCTATCTCCGCGGCAGTCACCGCGCTGGTCGCCGACAGCACCCGTGAGTCGCAGCGGACCAAGGCGATGGCGATGATCGGGATCTCGATCGGCCTGGGCTTTGCGGTGTCGCTGGTGGCGGCGCCGTGGATGCATGCCCGCGTGGGGCTGGACGGCCTGTTCGAAATCACCGGCGCGCTGGCCCTTGCGGCTGTGGCAGTCACCCTGTGGGCCGTGCCACCCGCGGCGGCGCTGCCGGCGCCGCAGCGCACAACACGGCTGATGCAGCTGCTGTTCGATCCGGCACTGTGGCGGCTGAATCTGGGCGTGTTCGTGCTGCACGCCGTGCAGATCGCGTTCTTCATCATCATGCCGGGCTGGCTGGTCGAGCGCGCCGGTGTTCCTCTCAGCGATCACGGCCCGATCTATCTCACGGCGGTGGTCATTTCGATCGCGCTGATGATCGGACCGCTGGGCTGGGGCGAACGGGTCGGCCGGATGCGGCTGGTGTTTGCGTCGGCGGTGGGTCTGCTGCTGGTGGTATTGCTCGTTCTGATGTCCGAGCCGCACGGTCTAATCCCCCTGGCCGGCTTGATGGCGCTGTATCTGACGGCGTTCAATGTGCTGGAGGCGTCGCTGCCATCGCTGGTGTCGCGCATCGCCCCGGCAGACGCCCGGGGTGCGGCGCTGGGCATCTACAACACGGTCCAGTCGATCGGGCTGTTCAGTGGCGGGGCGCTGGGAGGCTGGGTTTTGTCGCGCCATGGCGCGCAGGCGGTGCTGGGGGTTTGCGCGGCACTGGTGGTGGTATGGTTGGCGGCAGCACTGAGCCAGCGACGTTGGCCGGTGTCCCGGCAGTCGGCGGCGTTGTCTTCGCCCGCTGCCGCAGCACCGCAGGACGCGTCGGGGCGGGGTTAGCGCCGCACGGCCGCTGCCTGCGCGCCACCCGGCCGCAATGAAGTGAACCGCGGGTTTGACCGCAAGATCAGCGCGACGGGCTCGCGCGAAAGAGAGTGAACATGGCTTCGGTGAACAAGGTGATCGTGGTGGGCAATCTCGGGCGCGACCCCGAAACCCGGTACTCCCCCAATGGCGGCGCGATCTGCAACGTGTCGATCGCCACCACCCGCAACTGGAAGGACAAGGCCAGCGGCGAGCGCAAGGAAGAAACCGAATGGCACCGGGTCGTGTTCTACGACCGCCTGGCCGAGATCGCCGGCGAGTACCTGAAGAAGGGCCGGGCCGTCTACGTCGAGGGCCGCCTGAAAACCCGCAAGTGGACCGACAAGGAAGGCGTCGAGAAGTTCACCACCGAAATCATCGCCGAGGAAATGCAGCTCCTCGGGTCGCGTGAGGGCGGCGGAGGCGGTGGTGGTGGTGGAGGGGGCGGCGGTGGCGGTGACTACGAGAGCGGCGGCGGGGGTGGCGGCTCGTATTCCCGCGAACCGGCTGGTGGAGCGGGCGGGGGTGGTGGCGGCGGAGGCGGTGGCGCTTCACGCCCGGCGGCCCGCAAGCCGGCGCCCAACTTCGACAACATGGATGACGACATTCCGTTCTAAGGCGTCACTGGGTGCGCCGGGTGGCCGCGCGGCTGCCCGAGTTCTACCCGCATCCTCATCATCGAGTTCGCCTTTCAGTCGTCGATGGACGAACAGCCGGGCAGTTTGGGGCGACAATCCGGCGACCGACGGGATCCCCGTTGCTCCGAGTGCCAATGCCCGATCCCGTCCCTTCTGATTCAGCCGGCGCTGCGTCAACCGGCTCGCCTTCAACCGGCTCTGGGTCCTCTCCCTCCACAGCCTCCTCCGCGCTGACGACCCGCCTGCTGCGCTGGCCGCTGCCGGCCCTGCTCAGCTGGACCGCCGCCTGGGGCGTCTTCTTCGCGATGCGCGCGGCCGACTGGGCGCCGCTGTGGGCCCTGTCCGCCGCCACCCTCTTCGGCCTGCTGCTGGCGGTGTTCGGCGGCACGCCGTGGCGGCGGGTCTTCATCGGTGCCGGCTTTCCGCTGTCGGCGATGCTGCTGGTGTTCAGTCTGGGCAGCGGCAGCCTCTCGCCCTGGACCTGGCTGGTGCCGCTGGCCCTGCTGGCGTTGCTGTACCCGATCAACACCTGGCGCGATGCCCCGCTGTTCCCCACGCCGCTCAATGCCCTCGACGGCCTGGCCGCGGCCGTTCCGATAACGGGGCAACCCCGCATCCTGGACGCCGGCTGCGGTCTGGGCGCCGGTCTGCGCGCGCTGCGTGACCAGTACCCGACGGCCCGGCTGACCGGTCTGGAGTGGAGCTGGCCGCTGGCGCTGGCCTGTCGCTGGCGCTGCCGGTTTGCGCAGGTGCGCCGCGCCAGCATGTGGTCGACCGCCTGGGCCGGCCAGGACATGGTCTACCTCTTCCAGCGGCCCGAGAGCATGCCGCGCGCCGGCCAGAAGGCGCTGGCCGAACTGGCTCCGGGCGCCTGGCTCGTCAGCCTCGAGTTTCCGGTGCCCGGCTTCGAGCCGCAGGCACGCCTCGAAACGGTGCCTGGCAAGCCCGTCTGGGTCTATCGGATGCCGCCGCTGGCAGACCGGCCCTGAGCCTCGGAAATCTCATATAATTCAAGGTTTTCCGAAATCCACGGGACGGTTCGGCCGCTGCGGCTCACGGGCCTCCCGAAGTCGCCGGCACAGCCGCGCCTTTCCCGGCCGGTGCTGTTGTCCGGTTCGTTCATTGTGCCAACAGGCCCTGGTGCCAAAGATCATGCCGATTTACGCCTATCGATGCGAAAGCTGCGGGTTCGCCCAGGACGTGCTGCAAAAGCGCACGGATCCGGTGCTTGAAGTGTGTCCGTCCTGCGGGGTCTCGAGCTTCAAGAAGCAGCTCAGCGCGCCGGCCTTTCAACTGAAGGGTTCGGGCTGGTACGTCACCGACTTTCGGGACAACGGCAAGGCCAAGCCCGCCGAAGCCGGCGGCGAGGCCGCCACTCCAGGTGCGCCCACCAGTGCGACACCGGCTGTGCCCCCGGGACCCGCAGCGGCTCCGGCCGCAGGCGCCGCGGCTGGCGCATCGCCCCCGCCGCCGGCGGCCGCTCCCGCAGCGGCACCGGCTCCGTCCGGCGGCGCCAAGCCGGCCTGAGTCGCGCGCTTGATCAGGCCCCAGGAGCCCCCCGTGCCCGGCACCACCCCTCCGTCCAAGTCGCCGCTGCGATCGTATTTCGTCACCGGCCTGCTGATCTGGGTGCCGCTGGTCATCACGCTGTGGGTGATCAATCTCATCGTCAGCACGATGGACCAGACGCTGCTGCTGCTGCCCGAGCGTTTGCAGCCCGAGAGGCTCTTCGGCGGCTATCGCGTGCCTGGCGTCGGTGTGCTGCTCACGCTGGTCGTCATCTTCCTGACCGGCCTGCTGACCCGCAACATCCTGGGCCAGGGGCTGGTTCGCCTGTGGGAGGCGCTGCTGCAGCGCATTCCCATCGTGCGCACCATCTATTCCAGCGTGAAGCAGGTCAGCGACACCGTGCTCTCGCCCAGCGGTCAGGCCTTCCGCAAGGCGCTGCTGGTGCAGTATCCGCGCAGCGGCGTCTGGACCATCGGCTTTCAGACAGGCACGCCGGCCCATGAGGTGAAGTCGGTGGTGTCGGTCGAGATGGTGTCGGTCTATGTGCCGACCACGCCCAATCCCACGTCCGGTTTTTTCCTGATGTTTCCGCGCCACGAGACCATCGAACTGGAAATGAGCGTCGACGAGGCGCTCAAGTACGTCGTGTCGATGGGCGTCGTGGTACCCGATCCCCACACTGGCAAGGCCGCGCGCAACGCGCGTGCCGCATCGGCCACCCAAGAGACCCCGCAGCCCTGAGCACTGGCTCGAGGCGCCGCGTCGAATTTTCCTGGAGAACTAGCATCATGCGCACCTGTTATGCCGGCCAAGTGGCTGCCGATCGTCTCGACCAGGTGGTCACCCTGAATGGCTGGGTCCATCGGCGCCGCGACCACGGCGGTGTGATCTTCATCGATCTGCGCGATCGCGAAGGTCTGGCCCAGGTGGTCTGCGATCCCGACCGGCCCGAGATGTTCGCGGTGGCCGAGCGTATCCGCAACGAGTTCTGCGTGAAGATCGTCGGCAAGGTGCGCCGTCGTCCGGCGGGCACCGAGAACGCCAACCTGAAGAGCGGCGAGATCGACGGTGCAGTGCGAGGAAACCTGCCTGCCGGGAGAACCATGAAATGCCTGGCCCGCGAATTCAACATAAAGGTAAGAAGGCTGGCGCTGGTCGAACAGTCCGGGGTCGTGGGGCGGCAGGCGGAACAGGCTGCGGT
>DAONCJ010000094.1:0-9972 GCA_035401985.1 Burkholderiaceae bacterium
GCGGTGTCGTATGCCGGCGCACGGGGTTACATGCAGGTGATGCCGTTCTGGGCCGATGCCATCGGAGACGGCGATGCGTCCAAGCTGTTCGACATGCGCACCAACCTGCGCTATGGCTGCAACATCCTGCGACACTACATCGACCTCGAGCGGGGCGATCTCTACCTCGCGCTGGGCCGTTACAACGGCAGCCGCGGCCGTCCCGAATATCCGAATGCCGTCATGCGCGCGATGCAGAAGTGGGCATTCAAGCTGGGCGCGCCACCTTCTGCGACGGCACCACCGCCATCGTGATCCGCGAGGTGCACACCATGCGCCCGTGCTCGTCTTCGATCTCGATCTGCCAGACGTGTGTGGTGCGGCCCACATGCACCGGCCGGCAGCGGCCGTGCACCCACCCTTCGCGCACCGCCCGGATGTGATTGGCGTTGATGTCGAGGCCGACGGCGTTGGATCCCTCGTCCAGGCACATCCAAGCGCACACGCTGCCCAGTGTTTCGGCCAGGGTCACCGACGAGCCGCCGTGCAGGATGCCGGCCGGCTGTACTGTCCGCCGGTCCACGGGCATGCGGGCACTGAGGGTGTTGATGCCCACGTCGGTGAATTCGATGCCCATGTGCGACACGACGGTGTCGAGATGCATCTTGTTCAGTTCGGCGGGCGTGATGGCCCGACGGAACTGCGGCGCAGGGGTGGCGGCAACAGGAGGTGCAGAAGCGGGGACGGACGCGGGTGAGTCGTTCATGGGAAAGCCTGTGGGTGACAGCGAAGAGCCGCGATTCTAATTGCCAGCGCCCAGCACGTCGGAGTTGCGGTCGGGGTCATTGGCCGACGGGCCGTTTGCCGGTAGCCTTCCCGGCCAGTCGACTTGGGCCGTCCTTGGAGAGTGCACATGAGAGTACAGGTGGCGATCATCGGCGCCGGCCCCGCAGGACTGCTGCTGGGCCAGCTGCTTCTGCGAGCAGGCGTCGATGCCGTGGTGATCGAGCAGCGCAGTGCCGACTATGTGCTGGCCCGCATCCGCGCCGGCGTGCTGGAGCAGGTGGCCGTCGATCTCCTGCATGAAGCGGGCGTGGGGCATCGGCTGCAGCGCGAGGGGCTGGTTCACGACGGGATCGAACTGTGCTTCGGCGGAGCGCGGCACCGCATCGATCTGGCCGGCCTGACTGGCGGCCGGCGGGTGACGGTGTATGGCCAGACCGAGGTGACCCGCGATCTGATGCAGGCCCGCGAACAGGCCGGGGCTCCGATCGTATACGAGGCCGAGGACGTCACCCTGCACGAGATCGACGGACCGGCTCCGCGTGTCCGCTACCGCAGGGAGGGCATCGAGCACGAGGTGCGCTGCGACTTCATCGCCGGGTGCGACGGCTTTCATGGTGTGTCGCGGCAGAGCATCCCCTCGTCGGTGCTTCGCACCTTCGAACGCGTATATCCCTTTGGCTGGCTGGGCGTGCTGTCCGACACGCCGCCGGTCTCGCCGGAACTGATCTACGCCAACCATCCGCGCGGCTTCGCGCTGTGCAGCATGCGATCGCTGACGCGCAGCCGTTACTACGTGCAGTGTGCGCTGGACGAGCGAGTCGAGACCTGGTCCGATGAGCGCTTCTGGGACGAGTTGCGCAGCCGCCTGGACGACCGTGCTGCGTCTGCGCTGGTCACCGGCCCTTCGATCGAAAAGAGCATTGCGCCCCTGCGCAGTTTCGTGGCGGAACCCATGCGATTCGGCCGGCTGTTTCTGGCTGGCGACGCTGCCCATATCGTGCCGCCGACCGGCGCCAAGGGACTCAACCTGGCCGCTTCGGATATCCGGTACCTGTCGCGGGCGCTGATCGGGTTCTACGCCACCGGTCATTCTGAAGGCATCGACTGCTACTCCGCCCGTTGCCTGCGCCGGGTGTGGAAGGCGGAGCGATTCTCATGGTGGATGACGGCGCAGTTGCACCGCTTCCCCAATACAGACGATTTTGGTCAACGCCTCCAGGAGGCAGAATTGGCCTACCTGATCAGCTCACGGGCAGCTTCCGAATCGCTGGCTGAGAACTACGTGGGGCTTCCTTTCGAGGATTAGAGGGAAGGGGGGGGGGGGGCGAAAACCACTCGTTCCGTCCGTGCGCTGGCACACCTAAAGGTGCAGATTCTCACGTCAGCCAATTTGACAGTACCAAATGTGTGATTTCAATAAGTCTTTAAGATTCAAGTAGTTAGAGTGCTGGCACAATGATTGCTAATGTGAGACCATAGTGCCTAACCGGATCCTCTAAAATGAACGTGCCCACCTCCAAATTCTCGATTGGTCTTGCCGTTGCTGCCTGCGCAGTGGCTGCAGGAGTGTTGGCCCCGTCAAAGGAAGCCGCGGCGCAGCGCTGGACCTCAACGATCTCGCCGGCGGCCGCGCCGGCCCCCGTCGTCGCGCCGCCCGCCCCCGTCGCCCCCGCGGCACCTCCGCGCCCTCAGGCTGCTTCTCCTGCGCCTGCAACATGTGGCCGGACACCCGTCTCGCGAACGATCCAGGTCGAAATTCCGGCTGCGCCAGCAGCAGCGCCAGCACCCGCGCCGGAGGTCATCGTCACTCCGCGGCCCAGTAGCGGGCGCTGGACGTCGACCATCACGTACACTCCCATCACCCAGGCACCGCCGCCGGCACCTGTCGGGCCGACCTACCGGACTGAAGTCATCACCGAATGGGTCGACATCCCGTGTCCCACCGGTTCCGGCCCGCAGACGACTGGCCTGCTGGCGGTGGGTGACCCCGGGACGCTCGGCGGTGTGCCCACCTCTCTGTCAACCGGGCTGACGGCGGCTGTGCCCGAGCCGGGCATCTTTGGTCTGATCGGAATCGGCGGACTGGCCCTGTGGTTCGCCGGCCGCCGCCGCCGCGATTGAGCGGCCAGTAGGAGCGGATCCGGCCGAACGGCCAATACCCTCTGGAACACAAAAAATCGGGCCATAGGCCCGATTTTTTCTTTCGATGCCCCGCGTCGGCGCAGAAACTGTCGGATAAATTGACACTGACCTGGATCGACCACCTGAAGGGGTGGTCTGCTTTTCAAGGCGCCGACAGCACCTTGCCGGGGTTCATGATGCCCAACGGATCCAGCGCCTGCTTGATCGAGCGCATCAGTGCCATTTCAACCGGCGACTTGTAATGAACGTTCTCGTCGCGCTTGAGTTGTCCCAGCCCATGCTCGGCCGAGATCGACCCCTGGTGGGCGGCCACCTGCTCGTAGACGATACGGTTGATCGCCGGCTCATTGTCCAGAAAGGCATCGGCGTCGGCACCTTCGGCGGGTGACACGTTGTAGTGAAGGTTTCCATCGCCCAGGTGGCCGAACACGACCATGCGGATGCCTGGCGCGTCCCGCTCCAGCAGGGCATTGGTTTCCTGCACGTACCGGGCGATCGAGGAGATCGGCACGCCGATGTCGTGCTTGATGTTCTTGCCTTCCATGGCCTGCGCCAGGGGAATGTATTCACGCAGGGCCCAGAAAGCCTTGGACTGGGCGATCGACGAGGCAACGGCCGCATCGGTGACGAGGCCGGTGTCCAGCGCCTCGCCCATCAGCGATTCGAATAGCGCCTGGGCGTGGTCGGCGCTTTCGGCGTCCGACGACTCCAGCAGCACGTAGTAGGGTGAAGCGTCGGCGAGTGGGCGCCGCGCCTGGGGAAAGTGCTTGTCGACCAGGGTCAGGCAAAACTCGCTGATCAGCTCGAAAGCGGTCAGCGAAGCGGCCAGGCGGCGCTTGGCGAGGTTCAGCAGTGCCACGGCCGACTCGACGTCCGGCACTGCCGCAAAGGCGGTCAACTGCGCCGCCGGCAGGGGGAACAACTTCAGCGTGGCGGCTGTGATCACGCCCAGCGTGCCTTCCGACCCGATGAAGAGATCCCGCAGGTCGTACCCGGTGTTGTCCTTGCGCAGTCCCCGCAGGCCATCCCAGATATCGCCGCCGGCCGTCACCACCTCGAGCCCCAGGCAGAGGTCGCGCGCATTGCCGTAGCGCAGCACCTGCACGCCGCCCGCATTGGTCGCGAGATTGCCGCCGATCGTGCAGGAACCTTCTGCAGCCAGTGACAGCGGAAACAGCCGGCCGGCGTCGCGTGCCGCCTGCTGGACATTGGCCAGGATGCATCCGGCCGCGACGGTGATGGTGTCGTTCTCGGTGTCGATCGCGCGGATCTTGTTCATGCGCGACAGCGACAGCAGGACAGCGGTGCCTGAACTGTCGGGGGTGCCACCGCCGACGAGGCCGGTATTGCCGCCCTGGGGAACGATTGGTGTGCCGGTTTGCGCGCAGTGTCTGACCAGCGCGGCAACCCCCTCGGTGTCGTTCGGCTGGACGACAGCCCGCGCGCTGCCGTGATAGCGATTTCGCCAGTCCGTTAGAAATGGTGCCGGATCCGGGACGGTTCGAAACGCGTGCTCAAGGGTCGGCGGGGGGTCTGTTCGAGTGGGCATGATATTTGGCGGCCTTCTGATGGATTCTTGGTGGGCGCGTTGGAAGCGTGAGTTGCCTCGAGTTTATCGAAGCGTCGCGCCCGCTGTCGTCCAAGAGGGTGTTTTACTCGCCGACCGGCGGGGCGGTGGATTTGCGGAGCGGCGCTCGTCCGACCGGCGCGGCAGCGGGCGATGCCAGGCTATGGGGCAAGATTTCACGTATCTCGACAGATCGGACGACTCGGACACTGCGGGCGTCGCACGTCGGAACTCTTACGGATTGAGAGGCGAGGGCGCCGCTCCGGGCTCGATGGTGGCTAGCTGGCCGCCGAGTGGGGCTCGTCCCCAAGACGGGTCCGTCCGACGGGCGACTCAGATGGCAGTGTGGGTCGACTGCGTCGACCAAATCTACATCTTTAGGCGGATTGAAGCGCTCAATCTGTGCCAAGGTGTATGGAATCAACGAGTTGTATCATGTGGCCCGGTTTTTGCTACTACCGTGACAGGAAGCGGAGTCGTGATTTGTCTCCCGCTTGTGAAACTTAGGTCGGTTCATTAAGAGAGATCGTCGCATGTCACTTTGCAAGCTGTCCCTTCGCGTTGCCGCCGCCGCGGCTTTGGTCGCTATCACCGGCTCGGCTCAGGCCTCGTGGATTCAGGTTGTTGACCCCAATCTCCTGGATACCGCCACCAATCCGGGATTCGGCGCCGGCGGACCGTCTTCACAATCTGCTTCCAACGTGCGGACTTGGCTGCAGGACCTGCTCGATGCGGCCGCGGCGCCACCGCTTCTGGGCCAGAACGACTCATTCTCCGCTGCCTCCATCAGCGGATTGCCCAGTGCGGGCTCGTTGTACATCACGCTGCATTACGGCAACTATCTTGTGGGTGGCAGCCGCGAGCAAAACGTGACGGTTGCTTATAGCTGCACCACGGGTTGCTCGACTTTCTCTGGCTATACCACGCAGGCACTGAGCAACTATCGCGAATACGGTACGGTGAGCACCATTAGCGTTTCAGGTGAGCCCGTGCCGCTACCAAGCGCGCTGGCGCTGCTGGGTATCGGAATGCTCGGGCTGGGTGTATCGCGTCGAACGCGCTGACCCGTACAGTAACCGTGCGCAACGGCGAAGCGAACGGCTTCGAAGGCGCGCGGTCCTAGGAAAATAGAGAGGGCGTCGGCCGCAGCAGTAGTCGGCGCATTCTTCTTTGCCGGAATGGGGCCGCGGCGTGTTTCGCGGGCCGGTCGTCAACCGCGCGCCGCCGGACTAGCGGACTGCCGGCCCGCTGCACAGGCATCACCGCATCCCCGGCATCATCCCCTTCATCCCCCGCATCATCTTGGCCAGTCCGCCCTTCTGCATCTTCTTCATCATCGACTGCATCTGCTCGAACTGGGACAGCATGCGGTTCACCTCCTGCACCTGAACGCCCGCACCGGTGGCGATGCGCCGCTTGCGGCTCGCCTTGATCAGCTCGGGTTTGGTGCGCTCGGCCGGAGTCATCGAGTGGATGATTCCCTGCATGCGCTTCATGTCCTTTTCGGCGCGCGACATGTCGGCCTGACCGGCCGCCGCCTGCATCTGCGCCGGCAGCTTGTCCATCAGCGATGACAGGCCGCCCATTTTCTTCATCTGTGACAGCTGGACGAGAAAGTCGTTCAGGTCGAACTTGTTGCCCGACTTCAGCTTTGCGGCGAGTTCCTGAGCGGCGCCCTGATCGACCGATTTCTGGGCGTCTTCGACCAGCGACAGGATGTCGCCCATGCCCAGAATGCGGTTGGCCATCCGCTCGGGGTGGAAGCTCTCGAGTCCGGTGAGTTTTTCGCCGACGCCGACGAACTTGATCGGCTTGCCGGTGATGGCCTTGACCGACAGCGCCGCGCCGCCGCGGGAATCGCCGTCGAGCTTGGTCAGCACGATGCCGGTCAGCGGCAGCGCTTCGCCAAAGGCGCGCGCCGTGTTGACCGCGTCCTGCCCCTGCATCGCGTCCACGACAAACAGGGTTTCGATGGGGTTCAGCACCTGATGCAGCTGGCGGATCTCGGCCATCAGGGCTTCATCGATGGCCAGACGGCCCGCGGTATCGACCAGCAGCACATCGTGATAGTGGGTCTTGCCCCACTGCACCGCGGCACGGGCGATGTCGACCGGCTTCTGGTCGGCCGTGGAGGGAAAGCAGTCGGCGCCGGCCTGTTCAGTCACCGCGCGCAGCTGTTCGATGGCCGCCGGGCGATAGACGTCGCACGAGACCGTCAGCACCTTCTTGCGCTGGGTCTCGCGCAGCCACTTGGCCAGCTTGCCCACCGTGGTGGTCTTGCCTGCGCCCTGCAAGCCGGCCATCAGGATGACCGCGGGCGGTGTGGTCGCAAGGTTCAGTTCGGCCGACGAGCCGCCCATCAGGTCGGTGAGCTCGCGATGGACGACGCCGACCAGCGCCTGGCCCGGGGTGAGGCTGGAGAGCACCTCCTGGCCCACGGCCTTTTCCTTGATGCGGGCGATGAGGTCGCGCACCACCGGCAGAGCCACATCGGCCTCGAGCAGCGCGATACGGATCTCGCGCAGCATTTCCTGGGTGTTGGCCTCGGTGAGGCGCGCTTCGCCGCGAAGGGTCTTGACGACGCGGGCTAGCCGCTGGGAGAGATTTTCGAGCATGGCCTTGGAGTAAACTGGACCGCTTCCCATAGATGCGGGACCGATGTCGATTCTACTGGTTATCGCCACCTTGCTGACGGCAGCGCTCTACCTGCCGGCGTGGCTATCCGCCCTGAAGGGTGCCCGCGCCGAATCCGGCGAGCCGTACGCGTCGCCCGCGTCCGAACCGTCGGGTCCCGGCGGCTCCGTGCACCGGGCGGCCGGCGGGCTCGACATGCCTTCGCTGCTCCTGGCCGGCGGTGCGCTTGCGCATGCTTTCGCGCTTTATCTTGCCATCGGCCAGGGTCCGGGGTTTCGCTTCGGCTTCGCGCAGGCGCTCTCGGCCACGTTCTGGATCGGTGTGGCGCTGTTGTGGCTGGAGGGATTGTCGGTGCGTGTTCAGGCGCTGCGTCTGCTGGTGCTGCCGGTGGCTGCCATCTCCGCCATGCTGCCCCTGGTCTTCCCCGGATCCGATTTCGCCCTTGAAAGTGTCAGGCCCCTGTTCCTGCCGCATCTGCTCGTCGGCACCCTGGCGTACGGTGTGCTGATGCTGGCCGCACTGCACGCCACCCTGATGACAGCCGCCGAGCGCGCGCTGCACTCGGGTGACGGCGGCGGCCATTCGCTCTTCGGCCGCTGGATCGAGCAGCTGCCTCCGCTGCTGGCGCTGGAGCGCATGCTGTTCCGGTTCATCCTGATCGGCTTCGTGCTGCTGACGCTCACGGTGCTGAGCGGCGTGCTCTTTTCAGAGGCAACCTTCGGGCGGCCCATGCGGCTCGATCACAAGACCGTCTTTGCCGTGACCGCCTGGGTGCTGTTCGGCGTGCTGCTGGCCGGTCGCCGGTTGCGGGGCTGGCGTGGTCGCACGGCGCTGCGCCTGACGCTGGCCGGCTTCACCGTGCTGCTGTTCGCGTATGTCGGCAGCCGGTTCGTCATCGAGGTGGTGCTGCAGCGCGCCTAGCGGCTGTCGCCTGCCGCTCTGCACCGCCACTTCATCTCCTCGCAGGCCATGGGAAAAATCCTCAGCTGGATCGTCCTGATTGCGCTCGTCTACGCAGGCATGCGGCTGTTCGTGGTGTTTCAGCGCAAGAGCCAGGCCGCAGCACTGGCTCGCGAGCGGCGTGCCCGCGACGAGGCGGCCGGCCGTGCCGGCGCGTCCAGGCCCTCGGCCGACCTTGCGCCCGACGGCAGTGAACGGATGCTGGCCTGCGCACACTGCGGCGCATGGTCGCCCGCCTCGCAGACAATTGCGGCGCGTGGCCTTCACTACTGCAGCCCCGAGCATCGTGACGCCGACCGCGCCTGAGGCCGCCATGCCCGCCATCGTGGCGGCGCCGGATCTCGGTCTATGGCCCGAGCCTACCGAGTCGTTCTGGACCTCCCTGCGGTTTCTCGCCATCAGCCGCCTGGTGCTGGTCCTGCTGCTGCTCACTGTGGTGGTGCTCAACGACAACGGACAGGCGGCGGGCGAGGGCTTCGCCCGCCGCGATTTCATCGGCATCGGATCGGCCTATCTCGCGGCCGCGCTGGCCTTTCTGACGACAGTCAATCGTCTGCGCCCATGGTTCCATGTGCAACTCGTCGTCCATGTGCTCACCGACCTGCTGGCCCTCGTTGCGCTGATGCATGCGGCCGGTGGCGGCCGCAGTGGCGTCGGGGTGCTGATGATCGGGGCAGTCGCCGGCGCAGCGGTCCTTTGCGTGCCGCGCATGGCGGCGTTCTTCGCTGCGCTGGCCACCCTGCTGCTGCTGGGCGAGAGCTCCCTGCGGGCGCTGCAGCCTGACGGCTTCGATCCGGCCGTCCTGGTGCAGGCCGGGCTGACCGGTCTGGCCTGCTTCGTCGTGGCGATCGTCGTCAGCTGGCTGGCCACCCGGCTGGCGGCGCAGGAGGCGCTGGCGCAGCGTCGCGGGGACGACCTGCGCTCTCAGCTTGCGATCACCCGGCTCGTCATCGCGGAGTCGCCGCAGGGCGTCGTGCTGCTCGACGAGCGCGGCGGCGTGCGGACCATGAACCGGTCGGCGCAGCAGCTGCTCGGGGGGACCGGCCAGAGCGAGTCGCTTCAGCGGCTGGCGCGCGCCCGCCTCGCACCCGATCGCGAGCTCGAAGTCGATCTGGGCACCGGCAAGATGTCGCATCGCGTGCGGGTCCGGCACCTCGAACCCGACCCGGGCAAGCAGGCCGGCGACAGCGTGCTGGTGATCGAAGATCTGCGGCAGGTCGAAGAGCGGGCGCAGCAGCTCAAGCTCGCCTCGATGGGTCGGCTGTCGGCATCGATCGCGCACGAGATCCGCAATCCGCTGGCCGCGATCCGCCATGCCAACGGTCTGCTTGCCGAGCAGCTCGAGTCGCCTCTGGCCAGCCGGCTCGGGCGCATCATCGAAGACAACTCGGTGCGCATCGACCGGATCGTCGAGGACGTGCTGTCGATCGCGCGGCGCGACCGGCCCACGCCCGAGCCACTGGCAGTTCGCGATTTCCTTCATGGCGTGCTGGCCGAGCTGATGGCGAGCGGTCAGGTCGATGCCTCCCGGATCGTGCTCTCGATCGAGGCGTCCGAGCCGATCCTGTTCGATTCGCATCAGTTGCGCCTGGTGCTGGTGAACCTGCTGACCAATGCGCTGCGCTACGCCTCTCCGGGGGCGGGCGCCGTTCGCATCGCCTGGCGGCGCGCCGCGGACGATCGATTAGAATTCATCGTCGCCGATGATGGCCCTGGGCTCTCGCCCGACATGCTCAAGCACGCGTTCGAACCTTTCTTCACCTCCGAGGCTCGGGGTACCGGCCTGGGCCTGTATCTGGCGCGTGAATTCTGCGACGCCAACGGCGCCAGCATCCGCTACGAAAGCCGCGATCACGAACTGCCGTATCGCAGCGCCTTCGTCATCCGGCCTCGCCAATGAACCC
>DAONCJ010000095.1:0-9938 GCA_035401985.1 Burkholderiaceae bacterium
CAGCATCTGGGTGGCGACCGTCTGCAAGGTGCCGTGGACCATGAAGAATCCCAGCCCGGCGACCAGGCACTTGGCGGTCTCGAGCATCCAGCTGGAGCTTCCCAGCAGCCAGAACCCCACACACAGCGGCACCGCGCCGATCAGCGCCAGCCTCTGCTCGCCGAGCCTGCGGACCAGCCACGATCCGCACATGGCATACAGCAGCCCGCCCAGGCCGAAGCCGGCCGCGGCCATGCCGGTCTGCCAGAGGCTCAAGC
Organism: Burkholderiaceae bacterium; assembly: GCA_035401985.1. Classification (GTDB taxonomy): domain Bacteria; phylum Pseudomonadota; class Gammaproteobacteria; order Burkholderiales; family Burkholderiaceae_E; genus Quisquiliibacterium. The sequence continues at coordinate 258 of DAONCJ010000095.1, forward strand.
CATGGCGCGAGTGCAGCCAGCTCGGCAGCAGCGCCAGCGTGCTGAAGGCCAGTGCGCCCTCGATGAACACCAGTGCCAGCACGACCCGCGCCCAGGGCGAACGCAGCACCTGGGCGAAGGCCACGATCGGATTGGCGCTGGTGCCGGTGCCTGCGCCGGCAGCCGAGGGCGATCCGGCGCGGCCGGAACGCAGCTGCCAGCCCAGCAGCAGAGCGACGATGGCGAACAGCAGCGAGGGGACCAGGAAGGTCATGCGCCAGCCGATCGTGTCCGAGAACAGGCCGCCCATGACCTGTCCGAACACATTGCCGAGCGTCGTGCCGATCATGAACCTGGCCAGCACCGGCTGGCGCGACTCGTAGGGCACGTTGTCGCCGATCCAGGCCACGGTCAGTGGAATCAGCCCGGCACAGGCCGCGCCGGTCAGCAGGCGAAGGGCGGTCAGGCTGGCCGGGCCGCCGGCGAGCGCGCACGCCGCCGAGCCGGCCGCCGCGGCCCACGCGGCCACGCCGATCACCCTCAGCTTGCCGAAGCGATCGGCCACCGGGCCGAAGAACAGCTGCATCAATCCGTAAGCCATCGAGAACGCGGTGATCACGCCCGACAGCGCGGGTACCCCGGTGGCGAAATCGGCGGCCAGCTGCGGCAGCATCGGATCGGCCAGCCGGATCGACACCTGGCTGGCAAATCCCGCGACCGCGAGGAGCGGCAGAAGCCGCAGCGGCGAAACAGTCGACCCGGCAGGGGCGTTGGGCGTGGTGGACAAGCGGGAACTCCGTGGCGGGGGCGACAGTCTCTCATCCTCGCCGCGCGGGTATGCTGGCGGTCCGTCAGTTTGGTCCGGGATCCACGCCATGAGCACCGACACCGCCGCCCCCCGGGCGAGCATCGAGATCGTTCCGTCCGTCTGTCCCCACGACTGCACCAGCACCTGCGCGCTGGAGGTCGAGCGGCTCGATGCGCACACGATCGGCCGTGTCCGCGGCTCGCAGCGCAACGCCTATACGGCCGGCGTGATCTGCGAAAAGGTGGCGCGCTATGCGCAGCGCATCCATCACCCCGAACGCCTGACGCAGCCGCTCAAGCGCAGCGGGCCCAAGGGCAGCGGCCGCTTCGAACCGATCTCGTGGGAGGCCGCGCTCGACGAAGTGGCGCAGGCCTTCGTCGCCAAGGCGAAGCAGCACGGCAACGAGACTGTCTGGCCCTACTTCTATGCCGGAACGATGGGTCTGGTGCAGCGCGACGGCATCAACCGCCTGCGCCACGTGATGGGCTATTCACGCTGGTATTCGACGATCTGCGTGACGCTGGCCGACAACGGCTGGATCGCCGGCACCGGCGCCAAGCGGGGGGTCGATCTGCGCGAGGCGGGCGAGCACTCGGATCTGATCGTGATCTGGGGCGGAAATCCGGTCAACACGCAGGTCAATGTGATGACCCACGCGATGGCCGCCAAGAAGCGCGGCGCCAAGCTGGTGGTGATCGATCCCTACCGCACCGGCACTGCCGAGCGCGCCGACCTGCATCTGCCGGTGCGCCCGGGCACCGACGGCGCGCTGGCCTGCGCCGTGATGCATGTGCTGTTCGCCGAGGGCTACGCCGACTGGGACTACCTGCGCGCCTACACCGACGTGCCCGACGAACTGGCGGCCCATGTCGCGCAGCGTTCGCCGCAATGGGCGGCGCCGATCACCGGCCTGAGCGTCGATGACATCCTCGCATTCGCCCGGCTGTATGGCCGTGCCCGGGCGCCCTTCATCCGTGCGCACCACGGCTTCTCGCGCCAGCGCAACGGCGCGGTCAACATGCACGCGGTCACCTGCCTGCCCGCGGTCAAGGGCGCCTGGCGCCAGCGCGGAGGCGGTGCTGTCTACGGCCATACCGGCCTCTATCCGCTGGACCGCAGTCTGATCGAGGGCCTGGACCGGCTCGACCCGCGTCTGCGCGAACTCGACCAGTCGCGACTGGGCCCGATCCTGTGCGGCGACGCCGACGCGCTGAACGGCGGCCCGCCGGTGACGGCGATGCTGGTGCAGAACACCAACCCGGCGCTGGTCTGCCCGGACCTTGACAAGGTGCATCGCGGGCTGGCGCGCGAAGACCTGTTCCTGTGCGTGCATGAGCAGTTCATGACCGAGACGGCCGCCTTTGCCGACATCGTGCTGCCGGCCACCATGTTCCTGGAGCACGATGATTTCTACACCGCGTCGGGGCACACCAGCTTTCAGGTGGCGCGAAAGGTGGTCGAGCCTCCCGAGGGGTGCCGCGAGAACCACTTCGTGATCTGCGAACTGGCGAAGCGCCTGGGTGCCGAGCACCGAGGGTTCCAGATGAGCGCATGGGAGATCATGGAAGAGACCCTGAGCCGTTCGGGCATGTGGGATCCGCAGACCAACCTGGACCGGGGCGGCCAGGACCATGCGCTGCCCTTCGAGACGGCCCACTTTCTGGACGGCTTCGCCTGGCCCGACCGCAAGTTCCGCTTCAAGCCGGACTGGTCGCGCCTGGGCGGGCGCTGGCGCGAGATGCCGGTGCTGCCCGACCATTTCGATGTGATCGACAACGCCAATGCCGAGAAGCCGTATCGGCTGGTGGCGGCGCCGGCGCGCACCTTCCTGAATTCCACGTTCACCGAAACCCCCGGCTCCCTGCAGCGCGAGAAGCAGCCGACCGCGCTGGTCCATCCCGAGGTCTGCGCCTCGCTCGGGCTGGTCGATGGCGATCGGGTGGTCCTGGGCAATCAGCTCGGCGAGGTGACAGTGCGGGTTCGCGCGCAGGACGGCCAGCAGCCGGGCGTGGTGGTGCTCGAGGGCATCTGGCCGAACAAGCATTTCGAGGGCGGCGTGGGGGTGAACCGCCTGATTTCGGCCGATCCGGGCTATCCCAACGGCGGGGCGGCGTTTCACGACACCGCGATCTGGCTGCGCAAGGCCTGAGGCCAGGGGCCACAATACGGCCCTCGTCGAATCCCGGTGCGCCACGCCCCAGCCTCGCCTGGCGCCCGATCTTTCCGGACATCCCGTCATGCCCAAAATTCAAGCTTCTGCGGCTCTCGCGCGTCTGCGCATCCTCGACCTGACCCGGGTGCGCGCGGGTCCGACCTGCGTGCGCCAGTTCGCCGATTTCGGCGCCGATGTGATCAAGGTCGAAACCCCCGGCGAAGAAGACCTGGGTGGGGCCCGCGACGGTTCGGATTTCCAGAACCTGCATCGCAACAAGCGCTCGATGACGCTCGACCTGAAGGCGGAATCAGGACGCGACATCTTCCGGCGTCTGGTCGCGACGGCCGATGTGGTGGTCGAGAACTACCGGCCTGACGTCAAGGATCGGCTGGGCATCGACTATGCGTCGCTGCGTGCGATCAATCCGCGCATCGTGCTGGCCAGCATTTCGGGCTTCGGCCAGGACGGCCCGTACCGCGACCGGCCGGGCTTCGACCAGATCGCCCAGGGCCTGAGCGGCATCATGTCGGTGACGGGCTTCGCCGGGCAGGGCCCGCTGCGCGCCGGGGCGGCGGTGGCCGACGTCACCGCGGGCCTGCTGGCGGCGCTGGGCATCATGACCGCGCTGCTCGAGCGCGAGGTGACTGGCGAAGGCCAGTGGGTGCAGTCCAATCTGCTGCAGGCCGGCATCACGCTGCTCGACTTCCAGGCGGCGCGCTTCACGATGGACGGGCAGGTGCCCCCGCAGGTGGGCAACGATCATCCGACCAGCATGCCGACCTCGGCCTATCGCACGGCCGACGGCCATCTCAACGTGGCCGCCTCGGGCAGCGTGATGTGGCTGCGCCTGTGCGAGGCGATCGGGCGCCCCGAACTGATCGACGATGTGCGGTTTCGCGGTGCCGACGACCGTGCCGCCAACCGCGCCGCGCTGGCCGACGAACTCAACGCGGCGCTGCAAAAGCGCACCAGTGCCGAGTGGGTCGATGTGCTCAACGCTGCCGGCGTGCCCTGCGGCCCGATCTACAAGATGGACGAAGTGTTCGCCGATCCGCAGGTCAGGCACCTGCAGGCCAGCGCCGAGGTGCAGCATCCGCGCCTTGGGGCGCTGCGCATCCTGAATCAGCCGGTGAAGCTTTCGCGCACGCCCGCGGCGCTGGTCAGCGCCACGCCCGAACGCGGCGAGCACACCGACGAGATCCTTCGAGAGATCGGCGTCAGCGACGCCGACATCGCCCTGCTGCGCGGCGGCAAGGTCATTCTTTGATCAACCTGAAGCAGTTCATGACGCACGAGACCACGCAATCGACCCGCCGCCGGCGGCTTCTGAAATGGCTGTCACTGGCTGGCGGCAGCGCCGGCGCGCCGATCCTGCATGCGCAGGGTTCCGCTTATCCGAACAAGCCGATCCGGCTGGTGGTCGGCTACCCGCCCGGCGGCTCGGGCGACTTCATCACCCGTGTCGCGGCCGACGAGATCACCCGCGAGATCGGGGTGCAGGTGCTGGTCGAGAACCGGCCCGGCGCCGGCGGCACGATCGCCAACGAGGCTGTCTCGAAGGCACCGGCCGACGGCTACACGGTGCTCAATGCGGGCCCCTTTGCCCTGACCGCGGCGCTATATCGCAAGCTGGGCTACGACGGCGGCAAGGACTTCATCCCGGTCACGCAGCTGGCCACCGGTCCGATGATCATCCTGGTGAACAACGACCTGCCGGTGCGCAACCTGAAGGAACTGATCGCCTATGCCAAGGCCAATCCCGACAAGCTGAACGTCGCCGCCTCGGGCAACGGCTCGACGCCTCACCTGGCCGGCGCGCAGTTCGAGGCGGTGGCCGGTGTGCGCTTCACGACCGTCCAGTTCAAGGGCGGAGGGCCGGCGGCCACGTCGACGATTGCCGGCGACACGCACGTGATGTTCGCCACGCCGCCCACCGTCATCAACTTCATCAAGGCGGGCCGTCTGCGCGCACTGGTGCTGACCAGTGCCCAGTCCTCGCCCGCCATCCCCGGCATTCCCGGCGCTGCCGAGGCCGGCCTGCCAGGGTACGACTCGACGTTTTCCTTCGGGCTCTATCTGCCGGCCGGCACGCCGCCCGCGGTGGTGCGGCGGCTGCACGAGGCCACGGTCAAGGCCATGGCGCGTCCCGGCGTGCGCGAGCGGGTTGCAGTCCAGGGCATGGACGTCGCCACCTATCCGTCGCCCGAAGCCTTTGCGACGGCGCTGCGCGATGGGGCCGCCGGGCTCGAGCGGGCGGTGCGCGACTCGGGGGCCAAGCTCGAATAGGCCGGCGATCGGGACGCGAGGATTGGCGGGGAAATCTCGCGCAATTCAGACATTCTTATCGCCCGGCACTAGATAAAATTGCTGACGTTGCCTGGCGTTCCCGCTCCCATTTCTTCTTTGGGGGTCGATCGGTCGCCATGTCCGATCGACGACTCTCCGATGGTCTCCTTCATGCTGACGCATTGCCTGCGGCGCTTCGCCGCCTGCCTGCTCGCGGTGGTGCTTTGGCCGGGCGCCCATGGGCAGACTTTGACCGTCAGCACGAACAACACGCCGCTCGATCGCAAGGCGCTGCAGCAGATTTCCGAGGAGGCCTTCCACCGGGTCGGCCTGGAGTTCAAGCTGGTCAACCTGCCATCCGAGCGCTCGCTGCTGGCGGCGAATCTGGGCGAGGTCGATGGCGAAGGGTTGCGCGTCGATGGGCTGAGCGATCAATACCTTCATCTGGTCAAGGTGCCCGAGCGCTACATCAAGGTGAGCTTCGTCGCCTTCACGCGCGACGCCACCATATCCCTGGACCGCGGGTGGGACAGCCTGAAGCCCTACCGCGTCGCCTTCATCCATGGATGGAAGATGTTCGAGGCGAATGCGGCAGGCGCGCGGGTCGTGCACCGGGTGGACAAGCCCGAACAGATGTTCCGGATGCTCGAAGAGGGCCGGATCGACGTGGTGCTCTACACCCGGGCCGATGGCATTGCGCTGGCGCGCAGCCTCGGGTTCGCCGCGATCGCGCCGCTGACTCCTGCGCTGCGCGAGGTCGACATGTTCCTCTATCTGCACGACAGGCACCGTGGCCTTGCGCCGCGCGTTGCGCAGGCCGTGCGCGACATGAAGAGCGACGGCAGCTACAACCGCATTCTCAGCGCGATCGCGGTCGAGTGATCCGCGCGGTCTGCCCCGTCGACCCTGTCGCACGGCGCGGACAAATGCTGTGACTTATCTGGTTCCATCGCGAGTCACTGCGCGCCCGCGCATGCGTCTGGGCAGCCGCATGGCTCGCCGTCTGCTGCTGTGGACTTTCGGCTTCGGCGTCGCGGGAACGCTGGCGGTTTCGGCCTGGCAGGCCTCCCGGGAGGACGCCGAGCAGGCCGTCAAGGTGGACAAGGAACTGGTCGCGATAGGCGCGTTCGTTGCGCCCAGCCTGGTGCAGAGCTTGTGGGAGTTCGATCGCGAGCAGACGCGCCTGCAGCTCGACTCTCTGGCCAGGCTGCCCTACGTCTCGGCGGTGACGCTCGACATCCACGGCCAGCCGCCACTCGCCCAGGGGCAGAGCGTCGCGTCGGGCGCGCTGATCCGGAAGTCGATTCCGCTGGTGTACGTGGAGGAAGGAGTGCGGCATGCGGTCGGCACGCTGACGCTGGTCCACGATCCGCAGAGCCTGCAGCCAGGGCGGCGCGAGAAGATGCTCGGAACCCTGGCCGGCAACGCGCTGGTCGTGCTGCTGTCGGCGCTGGGCACCGTGGTGATCTATCAGTGGCTGGTGACACGGCGACTGTTGCGCTTGGCCCGCGAGGCGCGCGAGGTCAGTGCCGATGACCTCAAGCGCCTGTCCGTGGAGCCGCCTCAGCCCCATCACGCGCGCGACGAGCTCGATGATCTGGCAGCGTCGATCGGCGCCCTGAAGGCGACCGGCGCGCGGGCGCTGCGCGAGATCGATGAGCGGCATTCGCAGGTGCGCAGCCTGATGGACAGCCTGCCCGACCTGGTCTGGCTGAAGGATCCGCAGGGCGTGTATCTCGCCTGCAATCCGAGATTCGAGAGTTACTTCGGCCATCTCGAGACCGAACTGCTGGGGCATAACGACTTCGACTTCTATCCGCCTGAAGCGGCTGAATCATTCCGGCGCAATGACCGCCTCGCCATCGAGGCTGCCGGGCCGCTGACGAATGAAGAGTGGTTGACCTCGGTCGATGGCCGCCGCGGTCTGTTCGAAACGACCAAGGCGCAGGTGCGCACCGAGGATGGCCGGCTGATCGGCGTGCTCGGCATCGCCCGCGAAGTGACGCAGCAGCGGCAGGCGGCGCAGAGCCTGCGCGAGCGCGAGGAGATCTTCCGCAGCATCGTCAGCCAGGCCGGCGAGGGCATCGTGCTGATCGATCCGAGCGATGGCTCGTTCGTCGAATTCAACGAGGCGGCCTGCTCGCAGCTGGGCTATTCGCGCGAGAAATTCGCCGCACTGACGCTGAATGATCTGCGGGTGGACATGTCGCCCGCCGATCTCGACGCTGCCCTGGACAGGCTGCTGGCGACGGGCAGTGCCAACCTCGAAGTGCGTCATCGCCACAGCGACGGCTCCTTTCGCGATGTGCTGGCCAGCAATCGGGTGCTTCGCGTGCGTGAGCGAACCCTGATCGCGGCGGTCTGGCACGACGTCACGCAACGCAAGGCGGACGAGGCCGCGATCCAGGCCGAGCGTCGGATGCGCGAGTCGATTGTCGATGCGCTGCCTGGCATCTTCTATGCGGTCGACACCTCGGGTCGACTGGTGTTCTGGAATCGGCAGTACCAGGAGCTCACCGGTCTGAGCGCCGAGCAGCTCGATGGCGCGCCTGCGCTTGACAACCTGGACGAGCCGGCGCGCAGCCTGCTGAACAGCCGATTCAAGCAGGCGCTGCGCGAAGGAAGTGCGTCGGTCGAGGCCAACGTGACGGCCCCTGGCGGGCGAGTGCTTGCGCATCACTTCACCGCATTGCGGATCACGGTCGGCGACCGGGTGCTGGTGGTCGGCACCGGCCTGGACATCACGGCTCTGCAGGAGGCGCAACAGCAGCTGACCCGGCTGAACGCCGAGCTCGAGCTGCGAGTGCAGCAGCGCACCGCGGACCTCAGCCGCACGCATCGCCAGTTGCTGGACACGCAGCTGGCCATGGACAGTGTTGGCATCGGCATCACCGGGCTCGACTATGAGTCCGGGCGCTTCATCGATGCAAACCGCTACAACGCCGAGCTGCTCGGCTACTCGGTCGACGAGCTGCTGCAAATGCATGTCTGGGAAGTCGATGGCAGCGCGCGCATCAGCGCGCGCAACTACCCTCGGCTTCGCGAGAGCATCCGGCGTGCCGGCCATCTGAAATTCGAGCACGAGCTGCTCAGGCGCGACGGTCAGCGGGTGCCGGTCGAACTGACTGTGTATCACCAGGAAGCCGAAGGCGGGTCGGCACCGCGATTCATCGCTTTCGCGACCGACATCCGCCAGCGCAAGGCCTACGAGCGTGCGCTGCAAGAGGCCAAGGAGACTTCGGATGCGGCCAACCTTGCCAAGAGCGCATTCCTGGCCAACATGTCGCACGAAATCCGAACGCCACTGAATGCGATCAGCGGCATGGCGCAGCTGATCCGCCGCGGCGGACTCGAGCCCCAGCAGGCCGGCCGGATGGCCAAGCTCGAAGGTGCCAGCGAGCATTTGCTCGCCATCATCGATGCGGTCCTGGAGCTCTCCAAGATCGAGGCCGGCAAGTTCATGCTGACCCGCGACTCGGTGAGCGTGGACGACGTGCTGGCCAATGTCTGCTCGATGCTGAACGATCAGGCGCTGGCCAAGCGGCTGGTGCTCGTCACCGAATCGGCGGGTGTGCCGCGCGGTCTGTTCGGAGACAGGACGAGGCTGCAGCAGGCCTTGCTGAACTACGCCTCCAATGCGGTCAAGTTCACCGAGCACGGCACCGTGTCGCTGCGTGCCGTGCTGCTCGACCAGGACGAGCAGCACGCCCGGGTGCGGTTCGAGGTCGAAGACACCGGCATCGGCGTAGAGGCCGAGGCGCTGGCGCGGCTGTTCAATGCCTTCGAGCAGGCCGACAACAGCACCACGCGCAAGTACGGAGGCACCGGGCTCGGGCTGGCGATCACACGCAAGTTCGCCCAGATGATGGGCGGTGATGCCGGGGCCGACAGCACGCCCGGCGTGGGCAGCCGGTTCTGGTTCACGGTCACGCTCGAGAAGGGCGAAATCGAGTCGTCCGTCTCGTCCGATGCGCAGCCGATCGACGAGGACGCCGAGCAGCAGTTGCGCCAGCGCTTCTTCGGCCGCAGGGTCCTGCTGGTCGAGGATGAACCGATCAACAGGGAAGTGGCGGTGCATCTGCTGCAGGACACCGGCCTGGTCGTGGAGACCGCCGAAGACGGCGTCGAGGCTCTGGATCTGGCGCGCGCCGGCCGATTCGACGTCGTCCTGATGGACATGCAGATGCCACGGATGGGCGGCCTGGAAGCCACGCGGGCCTTGCGTGCGATGGTCGGCTGGCAGTCGGTGCCGATCATCGCGATGACAGCCAATGCCTTCGAGGAAGACCGGCGCGCATGCGAGGCTGCAGGAATGTCTGCCTTCCTGTCCAAGCCGGTCGATGCGCGACGACTCACGACGACTGTGCTGCGGTGGTTGTCAGCTTCCAGGAAGGCCTCCACAACGGCCTCTCCACCGGCCACCACACCGTCCGCCCCACCGGCCGATTTCGAG
>DAONCJ010000096.1:0-9923 GCA_035401985.1 Burkholderiaceae bacterium
GGGCGAACAGCGGATTTGCGTCGACCGCAGCCAGCAGCCCCTCGCCGGCGATCTCGAGCAGCAGGCACGACGACAGGCATTCGGCGGTGACGGGAAACGGCTTCTCGAGAAAGATCATCGCCTCGCCGAAGGCCTCGCCGGGGCCGACGATCTGAAGCACCTTCTCGTTGTGCGTGCCGGCCGACAGGGCAAGCTTGACGGTGCCGAACAGCACCACATAGAAAACCTTCGCCGGATCACCCTTGGAAAACAGCACCTGGCCGCGCTCGCCACGCACGGCCCGCGTGCCCGCGCAGATGACGGCCAGCTGTTCGGCGTCGAGTTCCTTGAACATCGGCATCCGCGCCAGCGTCTCTGCCACATCCAGCGACCGCTTGTTCATCGTCCGGCATCCGACTGTTTCATCGGATCATTTTGCGTCGGACACGCCCGCGGGCCGCTTGAGACGGATCAAGAAATTCCGATGCCGCCCGCCGCCGGTCGGCTTCATCATCGCGCCGTGCCGACCGTCTGCGATGACAGCCAGCGACCCTGCACATCGACCACAGCCACACAGGTGGCAGCAGACGAAAGCGACAGGCGATGCGCACCGGCAACCGCCGGGCCTTCGGTCAGGGTGTCGGCCAGTGCGCCGAGGTGTCGCAGACGCCCGCCCTGCAGATGCCCGCCCTCTCCGGTGCCTTCAAGCACCAGTGCGCCGGACCCGTCGGGCAGGGCCACCACATCGATCGGCGCGGCCATCAGCCGGCCCCAGGCCTGCTGACGGGCGTCGGGCGAACTCACGCGCGTGATCCGTCCGTCCTCATGAAAGACCAGCCAGCCGCGCCCTTGCGGGCCGCGCCAGGCGGTGATGAACCGGACGCCCTGCACGGCAACCGGCTCGGTGCGCCGACGGATGTCCAGGTTGACGATGCCCCCCGCGCCTTCGCGATCGACCTGCAGCACCTCGTAGGGCATGCCTCCGGCCACCAGGGCACGCGTCGCGCGCGGAACCTTGAAGGCGCGCTCGGTGAATCGGCCGGGCAAGGGGACGGCTTCCGAATTGCGGTAGTCGTGCACCAGCCCGCGCAGAACCGGCGGCGCGTCGGGGTCCCAGGCGATCTCCCACATCTCGTCATGCCGGGCGAAGCCGAGCACGAAGCGGCGGCGGTCCTGAACGGCCAGCAGGGCGGTCACTTCACCCGCTGTCGACAAGTTCCAGGCATGCGCCGGCGCCAGGTCATCCGGCCGGTGGGCTGTCAGCGTCGGGCGCTGCGCCGGAGAACCGGTCGCGACGTCGACGCGGCCGGCGACCAGCAGCACCCCGCCGGCCCCCCGGCCGAGCGCCAGGTGCGTGGCGGGCGCCTCCAGCCTGCGCTGGGCCGCCAGCGCCAGATCGGGCAGCGAATAGGACTGCAGCGCGACACCGGCCGCGCCGTACACGCGCCCCGCGGCGGGATCGACCACCGGCCCTGCCGTCAGCGGCCCCGGCATCACCGCTTCGCCCAGGCGCTCCCCGCTCGCGCACTCCCAGCTGTGCAGGCGACCGGCCGCAATGTCGGCCCCGATCACCGGGTCCGACGCCCTGGCAGCCTGACCGGCGGCCAGCGTCAGCAGCAAAAAAAGGACGGTCCGCAGGGACCGTCCAACTGGAAGATGACGAATCATGAGCCGCCTCCGCGGCGCGGATGCCGCGTTACTTCGCGCCAGCCAGGATCCAGTCGACGAGCACCTTGGCATCGCCATCCGACACCGCGGCATTGGGAGGCATCGGCTCCGGACCCCAGACGCCGCCGCCGCCCTTCTTCACCTTGTCGACCAGCTTCGCCGAGGCCCCGGCATCGCCCTTGTATTTGGCGGCGATATCGTGGTACGAGGGCCCGACAAGCTTCTTGTCGGGCGTGTGACAGCCCGCGCAGTTGGCCTTCTTGGCCAGGTCGGCGCTGGCCGACGCGGTGCCCGCGAAGCCGCCCAACGCGGCCAGCAGGACCAGTGAGAGAACAGACTTGCTCTTCATGTCGGCCTCCGATCAGTAAACGTCGCGCTGCGTGTTGTAGACATTGAACTTGCCGGTCGGAGTGATCAGACGCGAATCCTTGATCACGGCCTTGAGCTTGCGGGTCTTGTCGTCGACCACCACGATGGCGCTCTGCTGGTTCTTCGCGCTCCACACCGAGAACCAGATCTCGTCACCGGCCCGGTTGTACTCGGGCTGAGTGATCCGCTTGGCACCTTCACCGACGCCGGCCCATTCGCCGATCGGCAGCACCTCGAATGGCTTGTCGAGGTTCTTCAGGTCGAACACCGCGATCGACTGGCTGATCTTCGGGTCCGGATTCAGCGGAGTGTCCACCCACAGGTTGGTCGACTTCGGATGCGTCTTGATGAACAGATTGCCCCCGCCTTGCGCCTTCAGGGTCTGGACGACTTTCCAGGCCTGCGCCTTGTGCCCTTTGGGGTCGGTGCCGATCAGCGAGATCGTCTCGTCGCCCAGGTGGCCCGTCGCCCAGACCGGTCCGAACTTGGTATGGACGAAGTTCGCGCCGCGCCCCGGGTGCGGAATCTTGCCGACATCGATCAGCGCCGCCAGCTTGTCTTCCTTGCTGTCGACCACCGCGATCTTGTTCGACTGATTGGCCGCAACCAGGAAATAGCGCTTGGTGGAGTCCCAGCCGCCGTCATGCAGGAAGCGGGCCGCACCGATCTCGGTCGTCTTCAGGTTGTTCAGGTCGCTGTAGTCGACGATCAGGATCTTGCCGGTTTCCTTCACGTTGACGATGAACTGCGGCTTGTCGTGCGTGGCCACGATCGAGGCGACCCGCGGCTCGGGGTGATATTCCTGAGTGTCGACCGTGGTGCCGCGCGTGGACTGCACCTTCAACGGCTCGAGCGTGTCGCCCTTCATCAGCACATATTGCGGCGGCCAGTAGGCGCCGGCGATCGCCAGCTTGTCCTCGAAATTCTTGGCCTTGGAGGTGTCGACCGAACGCGCCTCGAGGCCGATGCGGATCTCGGCGACGTTGTCGGGCTTCTCCATCCACAAGTCGATCAGGTTGATGCGGCCGTCGCGGCCGATCACGTACAGATAGCGGCCCGAGGCCGACACCCGCGAGATGTGCACCGCATACCCGGTCTTGACGATGCTGATGATCTTCTTGGTGTCGCCGTCGATCACCGCCACTTCACCGGAGTCACGCAGCGTGACCGAGAAAATATTGGCGATGTTGTAGTCGTTCATCTTCTTCGTGGGCCGCTTTTCCGGCGGCACGGTGACCTTCCAGGTCTTCTTCATGTCGGCCATGCCCCACTCGGGCGGGGTCGGCGGCTCATGCTGGATGTAGCGGCCCATCAGGTCGACTTCGGCATCGGTCAGGTCGCCCGAGGTGCCCCAGTTGGGCATGCCGGCGGGCGAGCCGTACTTGATGAAGGTCTTCAGGTATTCGGTGCCGCGCGCCATCGTGATGTCGGGCGTCAGCGGCTTGCCGGTGGCGCCCTTGCGCAGCACGCCATGGCAGCCGGCGCAGCGCTCGAAATAGATCTGGCGGGCCTTGTCGAACTCGGCCTTGGTCATCGCCGGCGATTTCGGGTTGATGCCCTGGTACATCTCTTCCGAAGCCAGCGGGGAACTGCCGGCCTGATAGCGCATCTCGGATTCCGTCACCGGTTTCTTGTCTTGCGCGGCGGCCATCCCGCCATGGGTCGCCAGGGCGGCGGCCACAAGGAACGCAATTGAGGTGAGGTGGGTCATCGGCTTCATGGAACTCTCCTGGGGGCCATTGAACGGTCTGTCGTTCGGTTTTGTTCGCTCGTCTCTCGATTTGCATTCTCGTGCTGCGTCGCAAACGACTCATTGATCCGCATCAATTCCAGACCTCGCGGATCGGCATAAATTGACCCATGTCAACAACGCGCAGTACGACGGCGCCCCAAGGAGCGCCCAGCAATGTCCAGAAAATGCAACAGTCACACAGCGCCGGACGCGCCCCTCACCGGGCGCGGCACACCCCGCCGGTGCCCGACCGGAACCTTCACACCGACATTGCTGACAGCCGCGCTGCTGGCTGCTTTCGCCGCCCCGCTGGCCGCACAGCCAAGCGCGCCAGAGGGCGACGGCGGCACGCGCTCGCTGGCCCCGGTGGTGGTCACTGCGACCCGCATGGCGCTGGGCGCCGCGGCCACGCCAGCCAGCGTTTCGGTGGTCGACAGCGAGGCGGTCGCACGGCGCGCACCGTTGCGGATTGGCGACGCGCTGGCCGACGTCCCTGGCGTCTACCTGCGCGGCGCGGCCTTCGGCGCCAGCCCGCCGGCCTCCGGCCAGGCTGTGCTTTCGCTGCGGGGCATTCCACGCACGGTCCGCACGCTGGTGATGATCGACGGCCACCCGATCAACAACGCGCTGTCCGGCGGCATCAATGTCGCTTCCCTCATTGCCGACCAGATCGATCGCATCGAGATCGTCCGCGGACCGTACTCGGCGCTGTACGGTGGCAACGCAATGGGCGGCGTGATCAACGTGATCACCGCTTCGCCCGATCAGCCGCTGGCGCAGGTGCGGGCCGGCGTGGGCAACTTCGGCCAGCGGGCCGGCGCGCTGGCGCTGCGGCACCGCTTCGAAGGCGGCCTGGGCGTCACGTTCGCAGCCGGCTGGCGAGAGAGCGCCGGCTATGCCGACAGCGACGATGTCGTCAAACCCGCCACCGCCGGCGCGGCCACCGTGCCCGTCACAGGCGCCCGCCCCACCACCGCTCCCGATGGCACGCCGGCATGGTGGCTGGGCAACAAGGGCGCGCGTCCATGGACGCAGCACTACGGCGATCTCGGACTGCACTGGAACGCCGGCCCCGCCACCCGCATCACCGTGGGTCTGGCGCACACGGGCTACCGGGTCGGTTACTCGGGCCCCGAGAGCTTCCTGCGCAACAGCGCCGGCGACAGCGTTTTCTCGGGCAATGTCTCGGTCGACGGCGCTGCCGGCCGGCGGATTGCGCTGGCCGCCTCGGACTGGTTCACCGCAACGCCCTCCAGCGAATCGGACGAACGGTTCTATGCCCGGCTGACCCATCGCTTCGACGAGGGCACGCAGCTGGCTGCACATCTGGGGATGCTTCGCCATCAGTTCAGCTTCTCGCAGCCTTCCGCGGGGCGGGCCGCCTACGACAGCGGCCCGGGCGATCTCACCGAGCAGCCCAACCGGCGGATCGACCTCGACGTGAGTCTGCGCAAGCGCTTTTCGCCGCAGTGGGCCGCCATCGGCGGCGTGTCGCTCAGCCGCGGGCAGCTCGATCGCCGCAATGTTGCGCTGACCAACTGGCGCGACCAGGATTCGCTGGGTGCGGCGCTGAATTCCGGCGCTGGCGTGTCCGAATCGGTGGCCGTTTTCGCACAGGTCGACTATCGGATCACCGAGCAGATCACCGCCTACGCCGGCGGGCGGGCCGACCGCGTGCAGCACCACGGCGAGGTGGCGCAGAACACCGCGCCGGCCTTTTCGATCAGCTACGGCAATCAGACGTACTCGCAGTTCAGCCCGAAGGTCGCACTCGTCTGGCAGGCGACCCCTGGCGTGAGCCTGCGCGGCTCGTACGGCGAAGGCTTCCGGCCGCCGGCGCTGCTCGACCTGTATTCGCGCACGGTCGTCCCCGGCGCCACGGCAGGCGCCGAGTCGGTCAATGAAGCATCACCCGAGCTCAAGCCCGAGCGGGTGCGCTCGCTCGAAGTCGGCGCCGACTGGCGCGGACGCAACGGCGCCAGTGCGTCGGTCACGCTGTACAGCCAGCGCCTGAACGACCTGATCTACCGCCGCCGGATCACGCCCACGCTGACCCGGACCGAGAACGCCGCCCAGGGCGACGTCGATGGCATCGAGGCTCAGCTGAGCTGGCCGCTGGGCGGACCGGGCATGCGGATCAGCGCGATGCTGACTCACCATTTCCGCTACGACATCACCCGCAACAGCGCCGTGCCGGCGAGCGAAGGCAAGCGGATCACCGACGTGCCGCAGACCACCGCGTCGCTGGCGCTCGAGGGCGCCTATGGCCGGGCAAGCGGCTTCGTGGCCCTGCGCCATGTCAGCCAGGTGTTCGGCTCGGGCGACGACCAGAACCGCAACACGGCCTCGGGGGTGTATGGCGCCTATGACGCGTACACGACACTGGCCGCACGGGTTGCGTGGCAGTTCGACCGGCACATCGAACTCAGCCTGGCCGGAGAAAATCTGACCAACCGGCGCTACTTCGTTTTCGGCCGGCAGCCGGGCCGGATGGTATTCGGCCAGGCCACCTACCGCTGGTGAGCGCGTCAGGCGGGCGCCTGCACCACCACCGGAAAGTTGACCGAGTTGGCCATGAAGCAGTTCGCATGCGCCTTTTCATGGAACAGGGCGAGCCGCGCCATGTGCGCCGGGTCGGCGAGCTCGACCTGCGGACGCAGGGTCACCTCGACATAGCGCATCCGGCCGTCCTTCATGGCCAGACGGCCACTGCCGCTGTCGCGATAGGACAGCACGGTGGCGCCCGACTTCGATGCGACCGCCATGAAGGTGAGGAAGTGGCATTGCATCAGCGAGGCGAGCATCAGCGTCTCGGGATTGGGCAGTGCGTCCTCACCCTTGAAGGCGGCCGGCGCGGAGGCCTTCAGCACGGCTCCGCCGGTGAAGTCCATCTGCGTCGTGCGGTCGAAGCTGTCGTAGCTGAACGGCTGCCCGGCTCGCGGCCCGGCCCATTGCAGCTGGCCTTCGAATACGGTTTCCTGAGCCATCGGTTCTCCTCGGTGCGTTGATCGTCGATGCCTTATGGTCCCACTGCGCACGGCGGACCACAAACGGGGCGCACAGGCGGCGCGCGCTAGCGCACCAGTGCCGGCACGAAGGCATCGGTGAAGCACATGTCGGGCTCCAGGCCGTGGCCGATGAATGCCGGCACGGCCGCCTCGACCATCTTCACCGAGCCGCAGACATAGACTTCGAAGCCGGTCATGTCGGGATGGTCGGCCAGCATGGCCTCGTGGACCATGCCGCGTCGGCCGGTCCAGCCATCGTCGGGGCGACCTTCGGAGACGACGGGCACGAAGCGCACGTTCTCGTGGCGACGCTCCCATGCCTTGGCGACATCGGCGAGGTACAGATCCTCACGCTGCCGCACGCCCCAGTAGATCGACATCGGACGGCGGATGCCGCGCGCAAGCGCGTCTTCGACGATGCTCTTGACCGGCGCAAAACCGGTCGCCCCGGCGATGAACAGGATCGGCCGCTCGGTGTTGTCGTGCCGGGTGAAGCTGCCCAGCGGCCCTTCGAAGGTCAGTTCCTCGCCGACCTGCATCGCATCGAACACGTGGCCGGTGAACCGCCCGCCGGCAACCCGCCGGACATGCAGTTCGATGCGGGCGTTGTCATGCGGGGCGTTGGCGAACGAATACGCGCGCCGCTGTCCGTCGGCCAGGATGATGTTGATGTACTGGCCGGCCGCGAACGACAGCTTCTGCCCGCCGGGCAGCGACACCATCAGGCGGATCACCTCGGGGCCGAGGCGCTCGATCGAATCGACACGCCCCGTGTACTGGCCGATGGCAGGGCGGGACGCCCCTTCCGGCCAGGCGAAATCGATCTCGAGGTCCGAAAGCGGACGGGCACAGCACATCAGCGCCTGGCCCTGCTCGCGCGCGCTCGCCGACAGCGCGGCTGCCTGGTACTGACCCTGATCCACCGAGCCGTGCAGGACGGTACACACGCACACGCCACAGGCGCCGTTGCGGCATTCGTAGGGCATGGGGACGCCCTCGCGCAGTCCGGCTTCGAGGATCGTCTCACCCGGGCGCACCAGCACCTGACCCGGTGCATCGTGCAGCGTCACCCGGAACGCGGACGCGCGCACACGCCGCAGTCGCGGCGGCAGCCAGGGAATCAGTGTGAGCAGCACCGAGGCGCTCATCAGCAGCGCCCAGACGCTGCCCAGCGGCCACAGGTAGAGCAGCGGAAAGACGACCAGATAGAACCAGTCCAGGCGCAGATCGGTGGGCGAGGTGCCCAGGTCGGCGGCCCCGCCCTGGCTCACCACCGGAACGACCAGCGACAGCACCAGCAGCGAAACAATGACGCTCGCCATGACCGGGCGCGGCGGACTCGTGCTGGCCTTGGGCACGCGCTGGACGTGGATCCACATCAGCAGCAGCACCACCAGCGGAATGCCGATGTGCATGAACGCGAGCAGCGAAAAGAACCGGTCGTTGACGCTGGTCGGGTAGATGAAGTTCCGGATCAGCGTGCCGCCGAAGCCCGGCAGCCAGTCGAGCCATTCGAAGGCGGCCACGATGACGTACTGGGCCAGCCGGTCCCACGGCAGCATGTAGCCGATGATGCCGGACACGTACACGCCCCAGATCAGGGCCACGCCGCTGACCCACGAGAACCAGCGGAAGCCCCGCATCCGGTCGAAGGCGAAGTGACGCACCATGTGCAGCAGCAGGGTGAGCACCATCCCGTCGGACGCATAGCGGTGGATGCTGCGCAGGATGCCGCCGGCATACCACTGGTTGCGCGTCAGCGCCTGCACCGAGTCGTAGGCGCCGGCGACGCCGGTTTCGAAGAACGCGTAAAGGTAGAGGCCGCTGCCGGCGACCAGCCAGAAGCAGGTGAAGGTGATCGACCCCAGGTGATAGAGCGGATTGAGCCGGTCGCCGAAGGCGGCGTTGAACACCGCCTCGACCCGCATGAAGCACCAGCGCAGCAGCGCCTGCAGGCGTGCGATCACTGTCGGGCTCCTCGCGCGGCGCGCAGCATCACGACCACGAACAGCAGGCCGCCCGCGATCGCCACCAGGCCGCCCGCGCCCATCAGCCCCATGCCGGCGACCTCGCCCGCACTGCGCAGCACCTGATCGGCGCCGGCCACCTTGCGCTGCACGCCGTAGCCGCCCGACCAGACCAGGCCGACGATGTGCATCAGCTGCCCCGCGCCATACAGCGCGGGCTGCCAGCGCGCGAGCCGGCCGCGCGGCGCACCGTAGCCCAGGCGCGGCATCAGGTGATAGGCCAGACCCATCAGCGCCAGCGTCACGCCGACGATGCAGCCGTGATAGTGCGCCGGGATGCGCACGTTCGAGCCATTGATGAACACGCCGATCACACCGCCCGAAGCGAAAAGCACGATCGACCAGACGAGGGCCGCGCGCAGCACGCGGGTGTCGTCGGCCATCGACGGGCCCGCCTCGCCCGGCTCGTCATGCGCGCGTTCCGGGTTCGGCATTGCGCCCCGCGGCGGCCGGGTGACCAGGGCCAGCACGACGGCGAGCGCGATCGGCACGATGGCCACGCCGCCGCCCAGGCGCATCGCCCAGGTCAGCAGGTTGCGATGCTCGACCGAGGCGACCGGATACGCCAGATAGGCATAGGGCGTGATGAACACGCTCGCGAGCGCCAGCGCGAACATCAGCAGCGTGATCCGCGGACTGAGCCGCACCTGCGCGCCGCAGGCAGTGGCCAGCCACAGCCAGGCGGCCAGCATCAGCAGCGTCCAGGTGAACTGCAGCGCATGGCCTCCGCCCCAGTACAGGATCTCGTAGTAGATGCGGGTCGACAGCGTGGCCGGCACCGCCACGAACGACCATGCGAACGCCATCAGCGCCACGGCACCCGAGACGGCCGCGGCATTCAGGCCGAAGCGCAGCGCGCCTTCGCCGCCGAAATGGGTGCCCAGGCGCGGCGCGCACAGCAGGCTGCGCAGCACCAGCACGCCCGAGCCGACGGCGAACACGACCAGTCCCGCATGGAACAACGGCCGGTCGAGCATCGGGATGTAATTGGCCATGATCGGCTCGCCCGTGCCCACGAAGGCCGCCAGCGCCATCAGCGAAGCGCCCGCGCCGCACAGACCCAGCGCCGCCCAGCCCCAGGCCAGCGCGCGCGCCGTCCCGTTCAGGCTCCACAGCATGCCCGCCAGCGCGACGAACCAG
>DAONCJ010000097.1:0-9898 GCA_035401985.1 Burkholderiaceae bacterium
ACGCAAAGGTTGCCTCGATTCGGAAGAGGCCCCTTGACGCCGTCCATCGAGGGTCCGGGTGTCGCACTGAATTTGGGTGTGCCAGGTGTCGTTGCAGGGGCTCGCCAATGGCTCGCGCATGGCGTGCTCAAGCTGGAACTGTCCCGACAGATGATTGTCGGCTCGACGACAGTGTCGGGCGCGCCGTCGGCTGCCGGTTCCTCGAAGCCGCCCGCTGCGCTGGTGCGCGCGACAGTACTCGTTCTGATGAAAGATCAGACGAGTGCGATGCGCCTGCCGCTGAACATACCGGTGTGGTCCGACCGAGCGTTGCGCGCCGGGGAAGTCGTCGAGGCGGCGTTTTCGGTCGATCTGGCCACCGTGATGCCGGCGTCGCCACCGCCCGGCGCCTATCAGGTCTACCTGCTGGGCGGCCCCTATCTGGCGGGTCCGTACGCGTTGACTTTGTAGCGGCGCAGCCACCCACTCGCGGCCACAGGCCCTTACGCAACGGACTGCGCAGCTCATCGAACGACGGGCCTGCGACGTGGCCGCATCGCCTGCATCGGGCCCGAGCATTGCCAGCTTGGCACGTGGTCTGTACTCTGTATACAGAGTACAGACCATGTCGGACCCACTCATCAAACTCGCCACCGCTCCCGATCTCGTCGATCGGGTCTACCGCTCGCTCCTTGACGCCATCAGCGACGGCTCGCTCGCGCCCGGCCAACGCATCACCCAGGAAGACATCGCCGAGCAACTTGCGGTGTCGCGCCAGCCGGTGCTGCAAGCTTTGCGCCTTCTCAAGAAGGACGGATTCATCCAGGACGCGCCGGGCCGTGGCGTCCAAGTCGTGCCGTTGGACGTGCGCTGGGTGTGCAAGGTCTACGAGGTCCGTGGTGCGCTCGATGCCCTGGCCGCGCGACTGGCCGCCGAACGCCGTCACCGCATCGATCCCGCGCTGATCGCCCGCGGCCGCAAGGCCGCAAAGGGCCCCAGCATCCAGGCCATGCTCGATGCCGACATGGCTTTCCATCAAGCCATCTACGCGGCCGCCGACAACCCGCTGATCGGCAGCATCACCGATCAGCACTGGCGACATCTGCGGCGCGTGATGGGCGCGGTGCTGCAGACAAGCCAGCGCAACACCGTCTGGGACGAGCACGAGGCAATCGCGCAGGCCATCGGGGCCGGCGAGGGCCGACGTGCCGCCGAACTCATCGAACAGCACAGCCGCGAGGCCAGCCATGCCCTGGCGATCCGGCTCAATCAGGTTCTGGCATCGACATCAGGAGACAAGCCATGAGGTTATCGAAGGAGCAGCTCGAACAGTTCGACCGCGACGGTTACCTGTTCTTCCCGAGCCTTTTCACGCCGCAGGAGACCGCGACGCTGAACGCCGCCGTGCCTGAGCTGTACAGCCGGCGCGAAGCCTACAACGTGCGCGAGCGCGGCAGCGACGCCGTGCGCACCAACTTCGGCGCCCACATGTACAGCGAGCCCTTCGCGAGGCTGGCGCGGCATCCCCGGATGATCGAGCCGGTCGAGGATCTGTTCGGCGAGCAGCTCTACATGCACCAGTTCAAGATCAACGGCAAGATGGCCTTCGAGGGCGACGTCTGGCAGTGGCACCAGGATTACGGCACCTGGATGAACGACGACATGATGCCCACCGAGCGCGCGATGAACGTCGCGATCTTTCTGGACGACGTCAACGAGTTCAACGGCCCGCTGATGTTCATCCCGGGCAGCCACAAGAAGGGCGTGATCGATGCAAAGCACGACCTGACCACCACCAGCTATCCTCTGTGGACGGTGGACAACGACCTGATCACGCAGCTGGTGGACCGCGCCGGCGGCAAGCAGGGCGGCATCGTCAGCCCCAAGGGCCCTGCCGGTTCGATGATCCTGTTCCACAGCTGCCTGGTCCATGCATCGACCAGCAATCTGTCGCCCTGGAACCGCGTCAGCGTGTATCTGAGCCTGTGCGCCGTGTCCAACCACATCCGTCGCCACAAGCGTCCCGAGTACATCGCGCATCGCGACTTCGCGCCGATCGTCTGCCTGCCCGACGACTGCCTGCTGAAGGATTACCCGGTCGATCTCCCCTGGCGCAACGGCCTGCCCGCCAGTGCCCTGCAGACCACCGACACTCCGTTTGCCGATGTGAAGCGGGCCGCATGAATCTGCACGCCAAGCTTCAGCAGCGCGCAGCACAGGGCAAGCCGGTCCGCGTCGGTCTGATCGGCGCCGGCAAGTTCGGCTCGATGTACCTGGCCCAGGTGCCTCGCACTCCCGGCGTGCATCTGGTGGGCATAGCCGACCTCTCACCGGATGGCGCCCGAGCCAACCTCGCGCGGGTCGGCTGGCATCCCGAGCGCACCCAGGCGGTCTCTCTGGACGCCGCCGTGCAAGCCGGCACGACCCACATCGGCGACGACTGGCAGGCGCTGGTGCGCCACCCGGCCATCGATGTCATCGTCGAATGCACCGGGCATCCGATTGCCGCCGTCGACCATTGCCTCGAGGCGTTCAACCACGGCAAGCACGTCGTCAACGTGACGGTCGAAGCCGATGCCTTCTGCGGGCCGCTGCTGGCGCGCAAGGCGCAGCAGGCGGGGGTCGTCTATTCGCTGGCTTTCGGCGACCAGCCGGCGCTGATCTGCGACCTGGTCGACTGGGCGCGCACCTGCGGCTTTCCGGTGGTTGCCGCCGGGCGCGGCCACAAGTGGCTGCCGCACTTCAGCCAGTCGACGCCCGACACGGTGTGGGGCTACTACGGGCTCACGCCGGAGCAGGCGGTGCGTGGTGGCCTCAATCCCAAGATGTTCAACAGCTTTCTCGACGGCTCCAAGCCTTCGATCGAAAGCACCGCGGTCAGCAATGCCACAGGGCTGGGTGTGCCCTCCAACGGCCTGCTGTATCCGCCGGCCAGCGTCGAGGACATCCCCTACGTCACGCGTCCGATCAGCGAGGGCGGGGTGCTCGAGCGCAAGGGGATGGTCGAGGTCATCTCCTCGCTGGAGACCGATGGCCGCAAGATCCCCTACGACATCCGCATGGGCGTCTGGGTGACCGTCGAGGCCGAGACCGACTACATCCGCAACTGCTTCGAGGAGTACAACGCCCATACCGACCCGAGCGGTCGCTATTTCACCTTGTACAAGCGCTGGCACCTGATCGGGCTCGAGGTCGGGGTGAGCGTGGCCAGTGTCGCGCTGAGGGCCGAACCGACCGGCGTGGCCACCGCCTGGAATGCCGACGTCGTGGCCACCGCCAAGCGCGACCTTGCCGTTGGCGAGATGCTCGACGGCGAGGGTGGCTACACGGTGTGGGGCAGGCTGTTGCCGGCGGCCACCTCGCAACGCATGGGCGGCCTGCCGCTGGGGCTGGCCCATGGGGTGAAGGTCATCCGGCCGGTCGCGCAAGGCCAGAGCCTGAGCTGGGCCGATGTGGCGATGGACACGAACACGCATGCCTATCGGATCCGTCGCGAGATGGAGTCGCTGTTCGCCACGGTGCCGGGGTCTGGCGCATGAAGGTGGCGGTTTTGGGCATCGGGCTGATGGGGTTTCCCATGGCCCGCCGTCTGTGCGAGGCCGGGTTCACGGTGCATGCCTGGAACCGCAGTCCGGACAAGGCGCAGCGGCTGGCGGCATTCGGGGCGCAGGTCCATGGCGACCTGAAGCAGGCGGTCGCTCAGTCCGACGTGGTGGTCAGCCTGCTGGAACATGGCGACGCCGTGGCCGATGTGCTGTTCGAGCAGGGCGCCGCCGCGGCGATGCGCACCGGAACGCTGATGATCGACATGGCCTCGATCCGGCCCGACCAGGCCAGGGACCATGCGGCGCGGCTGGCGGCGTACGGGGTCGCGCATCTCGATGCGCCGGTCTCGGGCGGCACGATCGGGGCGGAGCAGGGCACGCTGGCCATCATGGCCGGCGGCGAACCGGCCGATTTCGAGCGTGCGGCGCCGGTGTTCGCGGTGCTGGGCCGCGCGACGCTGGTCGGCGGCCACGGGTCCGGTCAGCTCGCCAAGCTGGCCAACCAGATGATCGTGGGCATCACGATCGGCGCGGTCGCCGAGGCCCTGCTGCTGTGCGAGAAGAGCGGCGTCGATCCGGTCAAGGTGATGCAGGCGCTGGCGGGCGGTGCGGCCGACAGCCGGATCCTGCGGATGCAGGGTCAGCGGATGGCCGATCGCGATTTCGAGGCGCGTGCGCGGATGACGGTTCAGCTGAAGGATCTGCGCAATGCGCTGGCCAGCGCAGGCGATGCGGGCATTTCCACGCCGATCACGGAAGTGGTCGCGCAGCTCTTCAGCGACGGGGTGGCCGACGGCCTTGCCGGCCATGACCATTCGGCGGTGTTCCTTGCCTTGGAGCGCCGAAAGCCGACGGCCTGACGGTTCGCAAACGGGCCCGCCTGCTTCCGAGTTCGACTCCGGGTGTGGCCGTCTCCCCGCTCAGTTCGTCTCCAGACAGGCGGCCTGCGCGCATTCGCGCGAGCTGGCGACCCCTTCGGCGGATCTCGGTCCTTCATGCCACTCGACGACCGTGCCGATGTGTGCGCCGGCGCCGTCGTGAAGCTCCCGGATCGTCAATTCGAACTGCCGCCGGCCGATGGACAGCGCCGTGCGCCGCGCTGAGTCATGGGACGGCGCGGCGCCGTGTCGGCCAGGCGGCTCGGAAAAGAACAGGCTGATGTGGCGGCCGACCACCGATTCCGCTTCCAGACCCTTCAGCGCCGGATCCAGGTCCGACCGGATTTCGTGCAGCGTCGCTGCGAGCGCCGGATGGATCGACACGATGGTGCCCGCTTCGTCGACGATCATCGTCCGCGCCGAGATGCTTTCCAGCGCCGCTCGGGCCCGGGTGTGGGCGCGTTCGCTCGCGGCCAGCCGTTCGCAGCGTGCCCGGCACTCGGCCAGTTCGGCGCTCAGCCGTTCCGTGGCCGCGCGGCCGCGGTTCCAGGTGTCCCACAGGTTGTGTGCGGCTTTCGTCTGTTCGCGCAGCCGGTCGAGCATCCGGTTGGCCTGCACCGCCGTGTCGTGGTGTGCCCCGCGAAAGCGCGTGGTGTCGATCTCGGTCTGAAGCTGCGGATCGTCCAGGGCAGCGGCGAGCGCAAGTGCCAGCCGGGTCGTCTGGGTGGTGAAGAGCGGATCGGTCAGTGACATGGCATCCGTTCCGATGAGTTTCATGCGGCGAGAGCAAGTTCCGGCAAGGGTTCGCAGCGTACGCTCGTGACGAAGCGCAGCAGCTCGATCGCCAGTTCGCGCAGAGCGCCCGCCAGCGCGCCCACGTCGGCAGCGTCCAGCGTCTGCCGTCCGGCCTTGTGTTCCAGTGTCCGAGCCATGTCGCAGGCGCGTTCGGCGCGCAGCACGGCGCAGCCGTTGCGGATCTTGTGCAGGATCGCGTCGACGCCGCGCCATTCGCCGCAGAGCAGGGCCAGTTCAAGGCCGTCGCATGCCTGATGGCAGTGGTCCAGCAGGTGCAGCGCCAGACCGACCAGTTCGGTCTGGTCGCAGCGCAGCATGCACATGGCGTCGTGGGGATCGAATTGGCGGTAGATCATCGGTGTGCGTCCAGGGATCCCGCGCGGCGGGTTGCGCGTCGGGGTGAACACATTGAACCGCAGTCTGGGACGCAGGAACATCGGGCCGGCACCGGGGGGACCCCGGGGATCCGCCCGGGTATGCGTATCAGCTCAGCAGGTCGTTGGCGAGCAGTCCCAGCCGGATCGCGTGGCGGGTCAGGCCGGCCACGTCGTGCACATCGAGCCGGCGCATGATGTCCTGGCGATGGAAGTCCACCGTCTTGGGGCTGATGCCCAGCGCTCGCGCGGTTTCCTTGTTGGTCGAACCCAGGGCGATCAGCCGCAGGATCTCGATCTGGCGCGGCGTCAGCATCGGCGTGGCCGGCTGGCCGGCGCCCAGTCCGGCCAGCATCACGCCGGTGAGCCGGGGGCTGAGGTATTTGTCGCCGCGCTCGGTAGCCGCGAGCGCCTGCTCCAGTTCGGGCAGGGCGAAGTCCTTGACCAGATACGCGTCGGCGCCACTGGCGAAAGCCAGATTGATCGCATCGGCGGTGTCGAGATTCGAGACGATCAGGGCGCGGACCTGCGTGTCGACGCGCCGGATTTCCGTCAGCGCCTGCAGCCCCGACTTGACCGGCATCGTCACATCGATGACCAGGAATCCCGGGCGATGACGGGCGTGCAGATCGATCAGCTGCTGGCCATCGCCGGCCTCGGCCTGCACCTCGAAACCCAGCGACAGCAGCAGCAGCCGCACGCCGGAGCGCACCAGCAGGTGATCGTCGGCAATCAGCGCGGTCTTGGGTCGGGCGGCGGAGGCGGTCACCGGCGGGATTATAGGAGCGCGACCTTGCGTCGGCACGCGCGTGGCGACGATCGGCGCTGCAACGACCGGCGGGCGGCCGACGGGTCAAGCGAAGGCGCGGCGGGCCGATACCGAAGCATCCAGCCCTGTTGCCGAGGACCCCTTGCTCAGCGCACGTCCCGATTTTCTGTCCCGCTTCGGCCACGATCTGCGTGCGCCGCTGTCCTCGCTGACGAGCGTGCTGCGTCTGCTGGGCGCCGACGCTGCGCCGCCCGAGGCGCTGCGCGCAGTTCTGGCCCGCCAGGCGCTGGCCGCGTCGCTGCAGCTGCAGTGCCAGATCGACGACGCTGTGGCGCTGGCCCGGCTCGAGGCCGCCGACGCTGCGCCCGCCGTCCACGCACTCGATCTGCGGGCGATGGTGAACGACGTGCTGGGCGACCTGCTGCCGGTGACCCAGGCACTGGAGGCGACATTGCGCGTGGATCCGGTCGACCCGTCGCAGGCTGCTCTGCCCGGCGCGAAGGCCGCACCGGTGCTGCTGCGGCGCGTGCTCGAAAGCCTCGGCCACCAGGCCCTGCGTTATGCGGTGCGCGGGCATGTCTGCCGCCTGGTGCTGCGGGCCGATGGAGCGACCGTGCAGGTGCGCTGGCATCGCTTTGCTCCCGGACGGGCGCCGCAGGCGCTGGGTCCGGTGTTCGATCCGTTCGAGCCGAGTGCGTCCGGTGCGGTGCCGGCGGGGCTGGGCCTGCGGCTGGCGCGTGACGGGCTCGAGGCCATGGGCGGCCGCCTGACGCTGGAGTCGTCGGCGGACGGCGCCGACACCGATCTGCTGATCGAGCTGCCGGCGCTCGAGCTTGCGGCGCCCACGGCGGCGCGTCAGCGTCCCGGTTCCGAATGCGCGGTGACGCAGCGCCTTGCGGCGCCCGCGATGCGCATGCTGCTCGTCGAGGACGATCCGCTGAACCGGGATCTGGTGCAGCACTACCTGCGATCAAGACCGGGCATCGAGCTGCAGATGGCGGCGACCGGTGAGGAGGGGCTGGCGAAGGTACGCGAATGGCAGCCCCGACTGCTGGTGACGGACCTGCATCTGCCCGACATGAGCGGCCAGACGATGATGCGCCGCCTGGCCGAGGAATGTGCGGACTGGCGTGAGCAGGCGCAGTGCGTGGCGTTCAGCGCCGACCTGCCGCCGCTGGAGCCGGCGCAGCCCGGACTCCCCGTGCAGCGCGAACTGTTCGACGACGCCTGGCAGAAGTCACTGACCTCGACGCAGTTCCTGGCAGCCATCGATCGCATCCTGATGCCCGGGCCGAATCCGACCCATCCGCTGGCGCTGCAATCGGTGTGAGCGGGTCGGCGCACCAGCGCTCGACCGCAGGTCTCAGCGGGCGAGCGGGCGCTCGAGCTGGGCGGTCGCCTGGCTCAGGTCCTGCATGCGGCCGGCGAGCTGACGCATCGAAGCCGCCATCCACACCATGGACGTCTGGATGCGCTCCGCGTCGCTCTTGCCCGCGACCTGCTCTTCGAGCTTGCCCAGCGCGACTTTGGCCTGCGCGGACAGCGCCGGGCCGGCCTTGGCGATCTCGAGCGCCAGCACGGCCTTGCGGCGAGCCTCGAAGGCTGCGGGGTCGCGCTGATACAGGTCAGCCCACTCGTCGAAATCGAATTTCTGCATGATGTCCGCCTGCCGTTGGTCGGCGCCTCGCGCCGTCTGTCGGGAATTATCGACCGCGGATCGGCGACCAGCGGTGACTTCGCTCACAGTAACGCAGACATGCCCCCGCGGTAAGGGGATGAGCGCTTACTCGCGCTTGCTCAGCAGCAGCGCGCTGATGGCCCAGCTGATCAGGCTGTAGACGAGGGCGGCCAGAACAGCCCAGCCGAAGCCCGCCACTTCGAATCCATCCAGGAAGCGGGCGGTCAGCCAGAACAGCAGGCCGTTGATGACGAACGTGAACAGCCCGAGCGTCAGCAGATTGATCGGCAGGGTGAGCAGCAGCAGAACCGGGCGGATCAGGGTGTTCAGCAGGCCCAGCACCAGCGCCGCAATGAGCGCGGTGCCAAAGCCCGAGATCTTCACTGCCGGCAGCAGCCAGGGCAGCGCCAGAAGGCACAGCGCGTTGATGGCCCAGCCGAGCAGCAGTCGCATGGCGCTCGCCTCACTTCACCATCAGCACGGGCGTCTTGGCGAACTCGAGCACCCGCTGGGCGACCGAGCCGACCAGCAGGTCCTTCAGTGCCGAGCGTCCCTTCGAACCCATGACGATCAGATCGAACTTGCCTTCGTGACCCGCGGCCGCGATCTCGGTGCCGACGTTGCCGGTGCGGATCACCATGTCATGGCGCACGCCGGTCTTGTCCAGCGCCTTGCGCGACTCGGCGAGGTCCGCTTCGGACAGATCGCGCAGATAGTCGGCGACGGCCTTCTTGCCGACGAAGCGCTCGGCGTGGCGCAGGGCCACGTCGTCATGGACGCTGATCAGCGTGATGGTGGAAGTGGACTTGAGGTCCTCGATCAGCTTGGCCGCGTACTTGACCGCACGCAGGGAGTTCTTGGAACCATCGGTAGCAACCAGGATCTTCATGGGGTGTCACTCCTTGTTTGTATCTTGGGGCTCGCTGCGATCGCGCAAGCCTTGCCAGGGCGGGGAAAAACTCTGAGCGATGCCGAACAGGTCGAGCACACGCGCGCAGGTGTGATCGATCAGTTCGGCGATGGTCGAGGGGCGCTGATAGAACGCCGGAACAGGCGGAAAGATGACGCCCCCCATCTCGGTGACCGCGGCCATGTTGCGAAGGTGGGCCAGATTCAAGGGTGTTTCGCGCACCATCAGCACGAGCCGGCGCCGTTCCTTGAGAACGACATCGGCGGCGCGGGTCACGAGGTTGTCGGCATAGCCGTGGGCCACGGCCGCGAGCGTCTTCATCGAGCAGGGCGCGACCACCATGCCGTCGGTCGCAAACGACCCCGACGCGATGCTGGCCCCGACATCGCGGACCGGGTGCACTTCAGTGGCCAGAGCCTCGATGTCGGGTCGGCCCAGACCCATTTCCTGATCGATGTTCATCCAGCCCGCGGGGGTCACCAGCAGATGACTGCCCACGCCGGCTTCGCGCAGCAGTTCGAGCAGACGAACGCCGTACACCGCGCCGGAGGCGCCGGTGATCGCGACGATCAGCCGACGCGGCATGACGCCACCGCGGCGGGCAGACGGTTCACCTCACAGGGGCGCAGCCTGCGCATGAAGCCGCCAGTCAGGCAGCGGCCTGCTGCGGCAGGATCTTCTGGAGTTCGCCCGACTGATACATCTCGGACAGGATGTCCGAGCCGCCGATGAACTCGCCGTTCACATACAGCTGGGGAATGGTCGGCCAGTTGGCGAAGTCCTTGATGGCCTGGCGCACGTCGTCGTCCTCGAGCACGTTGACGGTGACGAGGTTCTTCACGCCGCATGCCTTCAGGATCTGCACCGAGCGGCCGGAAAAGCCGCACTGCGGAAACTGGGCGGTCCCCTTCATGAACAGCACGATGGGGTTGTCGGTGATGGTCTTCTGAATGAACTCTTTGGCGTCCAT
>DAONCJ010000098.1:0-9702 GCA_035401985.1 Burkholderiaceae bacterium
GGAGCGGAGGCCAAGCATCCGCTGGATCTCGAGCGCCTTGGCCAGTACGAAGCGCTGTTCGGCCCGGACCACTGGACCCTCGATCGCGAGGGCTGGCGGCTCATGGGGCTGAACGCCCAGTTGCTCGGCACCGGCACCGCCCGCGAGGCGCAGCAGTACGAGTGGATCAGCGAACAATTGCGAGGCTATCGGGGCCGCCTGGGCCTGTTCCTGCACAAACCCCTTTTCCGCAATGGTCCTGGCGAACCCGAGGTGCATGTTCGCTATGTGCCGATGGCGCCGCGCAGGCGGCTGCTCGATCTGCTGGCCGGCTGCGACCTTCGCTTCGTCGCCTCGGGCCACGCGCATCAGACGCGACGATTCGTCGTCGATGGCGTCGAGCATGCCTGGGCGCCATCGACGGCGTTCCTGCTGCCCGACTCGATCCAGGAGCGTATCGGCGAGAAGGTGCTGGGCCTGCTGACGCTCGAACTCACCGCAACAGGGCATCAGTTCGGATTGTCGACCCCGGCGCTCGAGCCGAACTCGCTGCTGGACTTCGCCGAGATCTACCCCGAGGTAAGCACGTACGCGGTTCGCGCAAACGGCGGAACTTGAGCGGGTTCGAGGGCCGCACGGGGCGGTGAGTCCGTACCGTCGACGTGAGCACCCGGGGTGACATCACCGACGCTTCAGCTTGAATTAAGGGTTCGTCCGTAGACTGCGCAGCGTTTACACGGAGAACCCCGATGCAAAGCGCAAGACTCTCTTTCTCGGCATTGCTGGCCCTGGGCGCGGCACTGGCGATCGGCACTCCGGCTTGGGCACTTACCGGTGTGCAAGTCGGGGCAAGCGGCAAGACCTATGCCTCCGCGGCCGTGCAATGCGCGCTCAATCCGATCACTGGCATGGCCCCGATGGTTCAGGCCGGGCTCTACAACCCGAAGAAGGGTGCGAGCGCCGCGGTGTCGCTCAATGGCAATCCGATTGCTACCGTCACATTCCAGAGTCCGGACACCAGTCTCTGGCTTGTCAATGGACCCAACACGGCGGTCGTGGCGCTGGACCGGAAGACGGCTGACAGCTATTCGTTCGATGCGACATCCAGTCAGACCAACTACTGCATTCCTGACACCCGTGGCAACTTTCTGAGCGGCGCGCTCGAGTATGCGGCCAGTCAGAAATCCTATGCGACGGTGCAGCCCGGGTGCGCATGGAATTCGCGCACCGGCCTCGCGCAGCCGTTCGTGAACCTGTTCGACAACGGAACCTATCTGCTCAACGTTTCCGTCAACAACGTGGCACTGACGCAGCTGAGCAGCCTGAGGAAAAGCACTCCGGTCTTTCTCGCCGCCGGCCTGAATGTCATCTCGGCCGCCAATGCTGCGATATCCACCGACTACTATGTTCGTGACGGTGGCGCGGGGACCTGCACGCTGCCGTAGTGGACCTGGGACACACGGCCACTCTCGCAATGGAAGGCCCGGGCAGGCAATCAGCCGCAGCCCGAGGCACAATGGTGGCGGCCTCGCACGAAGCGAGCGATCCCCGCCCTCATCCCCCGGAGAAGCCATGTTCCAGCCCGACCTCTTCAAAGGCCAGAAGATCCTGATCACCGGTGGCGGCACCGGCCTGGGCAAAGCGATGGGCGAACGGCTGTTGCAGCTCGGCGCGCATCTCGTGATCTGCGGCCGGCGCAAGTCGGTGCTGGACGACACGGCCGCCGAACTCACCGCCCTGCACGGCGGCGTCGTCGACACCTACGCCTGTGACATCCGGCATGCCGCGGCGATCGAAGAAATGATGGATGACATCTTCGCGCGCGGCCCGCTGACCGGTCTGATCAACAATGCCGCCGGCAACTTCATCAGCCGCACCGAGGACCTCTCGCCGCGCGGCTTCGACGCGGTCGCCAACATCGTGATGCACGGCACCTTCTACGTGACGCAGGCGGTCGGCAAGCGCTGGATCTCCGCCGGACTGAAAGGCAGCGTGCTGTCGATCATCACCACCTGGGTCTGGACCGGATCGCCCTTCGTGGTGCCCTCGGCGATGTCCAAGGCCGGCATCGATGTGATGACCAAGTCGCTCGCGGTCGAATGGGGGCGCTACGGCATCCGTCTGAATTCGGTTGCTCCCGGCGTGTTCCCGACCGAAGGCGCCGAAGCGCGGCTGCGCCCGGGCGGGGATGGCTACGCGAAAGAACTCGCCGAAAACCCGATGCGCCGGCACGGCCGGATGCCGGAACTCACCGATCTCACCGCGTTCCTGATGGCCCCCAACTGCGAGTGGCTCACCGGCCAGACGATCGCGATCGATGGCGGCAAGTGGCTGGCCAGCGGCGCCTACTTCACCCAGAACCTGGACTGGACCGATCAGCAGTGGCAGGACGCGCGAGCGCGCATCAAGGCGCGCAACGACGAGGACAAGGCGCAACGCTCGGTCTGAGGCCGCGCGCTCAGGATTGCGAGGTATAGAACTCATCACGGTGCGCGACGGCAAGCTCGCCCAGTGCACCTGCCCGGTTGGACAGAACCCGCTGCCAGCGGGTAGGGTCGTCATGATGGTGCCGGGCGCCTTCTTCGGCGGTCTCCCTGGCTGAAGGATGAATTCGGACTGTCCCGGGGGGGGGGCGCCGCGCGCCCCTCGCACGGATCAAATTGTCTGGCGCCACGTTACAAACGCGCTCACTATCTTCACCCAGGCGATCCACAACTGGGATGACCTGATCCCGCAGTCGTTCGCCGAAGTTCAATTCGGGCCGTCGAACATCGAGTTCGGATTCTCGACCTCGCTTTCGGGCTGCGCGTATGCGTACTACCCTGACAACGGGTCGAACTGGTTCAGGCAAGGCTCGGATGTCGCCAATCCCACCTATGGGACATGGGGTTTCTATACGATCATGCATGAGCTCGGGCATGCGCTCGGTTTGCGGCACATGGGCAGCTACGACGCATCCCGAGGTCCGGCATCGCCCGAATCGTTCCAGGACTCGCAGGTCCTCTCGATCATGTCGTACTTCAAGCCGACGATCGAGGGCGTCCAGGCGGCGGACTGGTTCGCCGACGGAGATTTTGTGCTGATGTCACCCGAGACGCCGATGGTCAACGACGTCTACGCGATCCAGACGATGTATGGCGTCTCGACGACCACGCGCGCCACCGACACCGTCTATGGCTTTCGGGCGCACAACATCTCGTCCGACGAAGCCACGATGTTCGACTTCACGAGGAACACGCATCCGGTCGTGACGATCTTCGACTCGGGCGGCAACGACACGCTGGATCTGAGCGGCTTCAGTACCCCGTCGGTCATCCAGCTCACGCCGGGTACCTACTCGTCAGCCGATGCGATGACGAACAACATCGGCCTGGCGCTGATCGTGGGCGCTTCCGACAGCTGGATCGAAAACGCGATCGGCGGCCCGGCCGACGACATCCTGATCGGCAACCAGGTGGCCAATCGCCTCGAGGGTGGCAAGAACAACGACATGCTGGACGGCGGCGAGGGCGACGACACGCTGATCGGCGGCCAAGGCAGCGACCTGGTCCGGGGGACGCACGCAGCTTCACCACCGCCGCGCCACCTGTGGCCGACGACTTCCCGTGGAGCTTCGCCACCAGCGGACTGGTGACGGTCGGAGGAAGCGCGACCCGCGGCGTGATCGAAATCGCCAGCGACGGCGACCTCTTCAAGGTGAACCTGAGCGCCCGCCTGCTCTACAGCTTCGACCTGAGCGGCGCGAGCGGCGGCCTTGCCAACCCCTACCTGCAACTGGTGAACGCCGCCGGCGAAGTGATCGGTCGGGACGACAACAGCGGCGCCGGCCTGAACTCGCACCTCAGCTTCACACCCCCGGCCGACGGCGTCTACTACCTGGGCGCCACCGGCGTGGGCGCGGCGGTGGGCGCCTATTCGCTCTCGGCCACGCGGGTGACTGACGATTTTCCCGGCAACACCGGCCCCACCGTCCAGGTGCCGATCAACGGGGCGAGAGTCTCGGGTGTGCTCAATGTCCCGAGCGACACGGACGATTTCACCGTCAACCTGGTCGCCGGCAATTCCTACGCGTTCAATGCCGCACCGGCCGCCAACTACGGATTGGATGGCCCGATCACGGCCGCTCTGTACAGGCCTGACGTGAGCGTGGCGGTGGCCATCGCGGCGGCGCAGGCAACGGCCGCATCGGCGGACCTGCGCTACACCGCACCGACCACCGGCGCCTATACGCTGCGCGTGGGGGCCGATGCCTATGGCGGCGGCGCGAGCGGCTACCTGCTGTCGGCCGCTGCCAGTGCCGTGGTCGAAAACGTGATCAGCAGCACCTCGGGCAACGACCTTCTGGTCGGAACCGCGGGGCTCGATCGGTTGCTGGGCGGCGAAGGCGACGACACGCTCAGGGGCAATGGCGGCAACGACATCCTGGATGGCGGCGCGGGTCTGGATACGGCGTTGTACTCGTCGACGCGGGACGCTCAAAGGGTGTCGGTGGGGCTCGGCGGGGAAATTCTGGTGACGGGTCCGGAAGGGGCGGACACGCTGCGGGCGGTGGAGCGGGCAGCGTTCTTCGGGGGAGCGGCGCTGGGCTTCGATGTGGCCGGGACCGGAGGGCAGGCGTACCGGTTGTACCAGGCGGCGTTTGACCGGGTGCCCGATGAGGGCGGGCTTGGATTCTGGATGAATGCGATCGACCGGGGGATGCGCCTGGACGCCGCGGCGGCGGGTTTCATAGGCAGCGCGGAGTTCACGGCGCTGTACGGAGTCTCGCCTGGCAACGAGCAGTTCACCCGGGCGCTGTACCTGAATGTGCTGAACCGGGAGCCGGAGGCGGCGGGGTACAAGTTCTGGAACGATGCACTCAATGGCGGATTCACCCGGGCCCAGGAGCTCGTGCAGTTTTCGGAGTCTCCCGAGAACAAGGCCAACCTTGTCGGCGTGATGTCTGACGGCTTCGAATACCGGGTCTTTGTGACCTGAACCCATCCGGCGCCCTGGCAGATCGTGCCGCTCGACGCGTTGGCCGCGTCACGCAGAGCCGCCATACGATCAGAACTTGCGTTCAGGCACGAATCGGAAGACCAATCTCGCGGCCCACAGCCGCCGCGAAGGTCAGCCCCGGCGCCGCTCGGCAGCAGCCCTTCTGTCGTCGATCGGCCAGACCTGCCGTTTGCCCGCGGCCGCCGCTGCAAAGCTTCAGGCGTGCGCGCCCGCGTCGAAAATCCGAGGGATCAATTTGGTTCAAGATTTCCCGCCGGAGCAGCCATTGCAGAGCGCCCCCTTCCCCGACAACGAATCCTCGCGCCTCGCAGCCTTGGCCGGCAGCGCCTTGCTCGACACGCCGACCGAACGTGTCTTCGACGCACTGACGCAGGCAGCGGCAGCCATCTGCAACACGCCGATCGCCTTCGTCAGCCTGGTCGACCAGCAACGGCAGTGGTTCAAATCGGCGCTCGGCCCGGCACAAGGCGACGAGACCTCGCGAGACATCGCGTTCTGCGCGCACGCGATCGTCACTCCCGAGCGGCTGATGGAGGTGCCCGATGCCGTCCGTGATGGGCGATTCCACGACAACCCGCTGGTCACCGGTGATCCCGGCATTCCCTTCTATGCGGGCGCACCGCTGCTCACCGGAGATGGCCACGCGCTGGGTACTTTATGCGTCATTGACCGGCTGCCCCGTCAGCTGGACGACACTCAGCTTCACGCGCTCGCGGAACTGGCTCATGTCGCCACCGCGGTGATCGATGCGCGCCGCCTCCAGGTGCAGACTGCGCGGCGACAGCACGAGCTCTATAACGACACACCGGCAATGCTCTACTGCCTGGATGGCGAGGGCCGGCTGGTGGAGGCTTCGCGGCAATGGCTGGAGAAACTCGGTTACACCCGGGAGCAGGTTATCGGGCGCAATCCGCGAGCATTCATGAGCGCGCCGGCTCGCGAGGAGTTTCTGCGGGTCAAGGATCGGTATTGGGCGGCCGGCGGGTGTCGGGATCACCCGTGCCAGTTCGTTCGCTGCGATGGCCGCGTCATCGATGTGCTGATGTCCGCGATCGTCGAGCGTGCCCCGGATGGGCGGGCACCGCGGGCCCTGTGCGTGCTTACCGATGTGACCGAGCAGCTCAGGCTGCAGCGCGAGCTGCAGCGACTGGCCCACCTGGACTCCTTGACCGGAGTATGCAACCGGGGGCGATTCGTCGAGCAACTGGGCATCGAGTTGCAGCGCTCTCGGCGGCACGCGCGGCCGTTTTCGCTGGTGCTGTTCGACATCGACCATTTCAAGCAGGTCAACGACAGCTTCGGTCACGCGGCCGGCGACGCGGTGCTGCGGCGCCTGGCTGACGTCGTCCAGGGACAGCTGCGCAGCTCCGACGTGCTCGGGCGTCTTGGCGGCGAGGAGTTCGGGCTGCTACTGCCCGAAACCGGACTCGATGCCGCGATTCGGGTCGCCGAGCGATTTCGAGAAGCAATCGAAAGTCTGCAAATCTTCCAGGACGACCGGCGCATCTGCGTCACCGTCAGCGTTGGCGTCACAACCCAGATGCCGGACGATACGGGCGACCGGATACTCGCCAGGGCCGAC
The DNA here is from genome assembly GCA_035401985.1 of Burkholderiaceae bacterium. GTDB lineage: Bacteria > Pseudomonadota > Gammaproteobacteria > Burkholderiales > Burkholderiaceae_E > Quisquiliibacterium. Next base: position 6,560 of record DAONCJ010000098.1, read on the forward strand.
GAGGCCATGTATGAGGGAAAGCGCGGGAGTCGCAACAAGACCGTCGCCTGGCATAGCCGCGGGCTGCTGAACTCGAGCGAGTCTCGAGCCGCGGTCCAGACCAACAGGGCGCGGTGATCTAGTACGACCCGCAGGGCCGCTCGGATCATCAGCCAGGGCAGTCCCATCGACGGGAAGTCGGTGGGCATCAGCGGCTTCCAGCGCGACAGCGGCTGCTTCATGGCGGCGCCCGCCTTCAGTTGCGCCAGGAAACGCCGTGGCGCGTGTACATACTGGTCGGCGAGGCCAAGCATCGTTTGAGCACCGCGATCGGCAAAGCACATCTCGCCAATGCTTGCCCTCCATACGCCCCGTTTCCGCCCTCGGTGCCTTCAGATTGCAGCGCGCGCAGACCGATACATTCACACGGTGGATGGGATTTGATGGCTCTGCATGAAAGGCGTCGATCGGGGCCTGGCGATCAGCTGAACGTTGAAATTGAAGCCGGCCACAGAGGGCACGCTGGAGTCAGCTTCAATCGAAACGCCGTTCAAAAAGCCTTCGAAGAACAACGATGTGACTTCACGGCGGACCGGTGAAAGCTCACGATCTTCCACCCGAATCGAGCTTGACGTCCTCGACCACCCAGGGGTGAGTCAGCTGTCGACCCGGAGTAGACAGTTGCCGCACCGGTCTCGGTGCGGCGAAGCGGCCGTCCCGATCGGTACGAACTAGATTCCCGACAACACCGCGTCCAAGGCCGAAACCAGCGCGCTGGCTTGCGAAGCCACGTTCTCCACAGGTCGCCGCAAGGCCTTCGCGGGCAAAGGTGCGGCGTAGTGCGCCAGCGCATTTAGCCGCTGGCCCTTCACCATGATGACCGGACATAGCACGGTCGGCACCTTGGTCGCGACATCGAGCACAGCCAGCGGCATGGTCAGCCGCGTGGCCAAGGCATCCAGCAGATCGCTCTGGACCACCACCACGTAGGGGATGCCCTCGGCCGCGCTGCCGCTGGGGTTGGTGAAGACGTCGTACTGGGCCATCGGCCGCTCACCACGGGCGCAGGTCGGCGCCAGGAATGCCGTGCGTCTCGAAACGAGCGTTCTGGACGGCGATCCAATCACCGTACTCGGCTTCGAACGCCTTCTTGCGCGCGGCTCGGCTCGCCTTGTCGTGGTTGGCCTTCAGTGCCTGGTATTGCTCGGCCGAGAGGATCACGGTGTCGAGTTGGCCGGCTTTTTCCACGAACACAGGTTCGCGCTTGGCTTGGGCGCAGAGGCTGCCAAAGCGGTTCTTGGCTTCTGTGGCGGTGACGCGCATGGTGGTCTCCCAGGAGGTATGGCCATTTTAGCCATTGACGACCACGGGCGCAAAGCGGTGCGGCATGCGCGTTGGCCCGTGCTGGAGAAGCCATACATCAATGGTCGGCTCCTGGCCGCGAGCAGCCTGCGCTACAGAGCGCCGCAAATGGTCCTCCATCGCGCCAGACAGCCTCAGTCAGATGAACCAGGGGACGAAGTCCGGTACATCGCCTTCGGTGGCGGATTGAGCGTGGCGTCCGGCGGCCCGCCGGACTGAGAAGAACGCCGAGGTCGCCGGTATGAACCTACATGGAAAGCCCACACGCAGGCACCTTGGAGCAAGTTCATGCCCTCTGACCTCACGCCCCCTCCTCCTCTTCACCCTGGAAAGCACACGCGATGTGCTGGATATGCTTGGGGCCGGTATCGCCAAACTGGCAACCCGAGGGGAAAGGCCGGAGCCCCAACACCGCGGTACGGAGACCGCGGCTGACCTCGCCCGACAACTCCTGACGGAGAAGATGCTCGCCGATCGCTGGATGTACTCAGTTGCGCGACTTCAGCGCTGGCGCAGCGTCGGCGAAGGACCGCCGTACTTAAAGATCGTTGGCAAGGTCCTGTACCGGGTCAAAGAGATCGAGGCCTATGAAGAAGCCTGCTTGATCCGGAGGGGGCTGTAGGTGCGCACCCAGGAAGCCCTGAACGGATTGGAAAGTGTCCGAAGGGCTTGGAACCGGTTCGAAACAATCCTGGCGGAGGGTGAGGGATTCGAACCCCCGAGGGGTTGCCCCCTAACGGATTTCAAGTCCGCCGCATTCGGCCACTCTGCCAACCCTCCAGCGGGTCGAACTATACCGCAGCGCCCGGTCCAAACATGGCCGTCGTGGGTGTCACGATCCCTGTCAATCCCGCCGAGTGATCCGCGCCACCCGATCCGGGCTGGCGGACGATCGAGCCTTCAGCCAGGCCAGCACCGCATCCACATCCTGCGGCCCGCCCAGGCGTTCAGTTCCCTCGCGCAGCACGGTGAATCCGTCGCCGCCTTCGGCCATGAAGCTGTTGACCGTCACCCGGTACAAGGCAGCCGGATCGATCGGCTGGCCATGCAGACGCACCGAATCGGCCAGCACCTTGCCGCCCGCGGGCGCATCCGCCCGCCATGCGTAGGAGAACCCTGCCGAAGGCTGCAGCACCCTTGCCTCGGCCGCGTTTGCGCCGGCCCACTGCTGTTCGAGCAGTGCACGGATCTGTGCCCCGCTTAGACTCATCGTCACCAGGCTGTTGCCGAATGGCTGGAGCTGGAACACCGCGCCATAGCTGACCGCTCCGTCCGGCGCGCCGGGGCTGAGATTGGTTCGCACCGCGCCCGGATTGACGAAGGCGATCAGTGCATTGCCCTTGCCCGCGCCGGCAGTGGCCGCCTGGTACGCATCTGCGACCAGCCGCCCGGCCGCATGATCACCACCCGCCGAGGGGTTGCGTGTGAATGGCCCAGCCAGCCGACCGACCTCGCGATCGATACGCGGCGCAGCCAATGCCGAGTAATGCGCCACCAGTGCCGCGACCTTCGGCAGCGGCGCCAGCGGCGGATGCACAGCGGCGGTCGCCGGATCAGGATTCAGCCCATTGAGAACCGGCAGATGCCGCGCCACCAACGACCCGCTGACGACATCCCGGCTGACCCGATCAATCTTGAGGTCTATCCGCGACAGTAGCCGCCCGGCCGAGCCGGCCTGGATCACTCGGATGCCGTTGTGCACGCAGTTGTAGACCTGGTGGGTGTGACCGGCGATCACCAGATCGACTGCGCGATCGAGCCGATCGACAATCTGAAATCCCTCGCCCCGAGCGTTCACGCAG
>DAONCJ010000099.1:0-9639 GCA_035401985.1 Burkholderiaceae bacterium
CGTCGGGATCGAACAGGCGCTGCAGGCCGTCGGTCGCGAGTTTCATCGCGAGCACCGGCTCGCGGCGGGCGCGCTCGTAGCGGCGCAGCAGCAGGCGATCGCCCAGTTCACGATAAGGCTCGCGCGACCGCACGACCGACAGGAGTTCGGCGACATCGCCAAAGCCGAGATTCATGCCCTGCCCGGCCAGCGGATGCAGCACGTGGGCTGCATCGCCCAGCAGCACGGCCCGCGGGGCGACCATGGCCTCGGACTGGATGAGGCGCAAGGGAAAGCAGCGGGCCTCGCCGAGCGGACGCAGTTCACCCAGCGCATGCCCCGCGACCTCGGCCGTGCGTCGGGCCAGCTCGTCCGCAGGGAGCGACATCAATGACTGGGCCAGGGTGGACGGCGCCGACCAGACGATGCTGCAGCGCTCGCCCGGCAGCGGCAGCAGCGCCAGGATGCCGTGATCGCCGAACCACTGGTACGCGCAGTCCTGGTGCGGCCGGGACGCAGCGAAATTGGCGACCACTGCCTGCTGTGGATAGTCGCGATGGGAAGCGGACAGGCCAAGAAAGCCGCGAAGCGGCGACTCGGCGCCGTCGGCAGCCACCAGCAGACGAGCCTGCAGGCGTGCGCCGTCTTCGAGGGTGACGCTGGCCAGTGGATCGTCCGTCTGGGCGGCAACGATCTTCTGCGGATGAACCTGCACGCTGGTGAAGCCCAGACTGCGCTCCAGCGCCTGCATCAGGTTGCGATTTTCGAGGATCCACGCCAGGGCGTCGACACAAGCTTCATAGGCGCCGAAGTGCAGTTCGGGCGCACCCGCCCGCGCGCTGGGATATATCCGCATGTCGTGCACGGGAGCGACGCGCCCGGCATCGAGTGCCTGCCAGACCCGCAGACCGTCAAGCAGCTGCCTGCTCGCGGGCGAAATGGCGTAGATGCGGGAGTCCCAGTCGCTGGCATCGGGCGGGGCGGCCGGTCCGACCAGCGCGACACGAAGCCCCGACTGGGCCAGCCCCAGCGCGGTGGCGCAGCCGATGGCGCCGCGACCGACGACGATCACGTCTTGCGATGACGGGGCCGTCGCAGCGGAGGACGCGGCAAAAATCATGCGTGAATTATAGGCGTCGGGCACACTGGATGCGCCGATACCCTGTGCCCCCATGAGCCAACTCGACCGCCTTGCCCGCATCCGCGCCCTGCTCGACAGCCGAGCGGTCGTGCCGCGCAACACCCTGCTCTCTGAACTCGAGATTTCATGGGCGACCCTGAAGCGCGATCTGGTGTTCCTGCGCGACCGGATGAACATGCCGGTGGAATTCGACCGCGACGCCGGAGGTTATCGGCTGGGGGTCGCGGCGAACGGACCGCAATACGGCCTGCCGGGCCTGTGGTTCAACGCGCAGGAAATCGTCGCGCTGCTGACGATGCACCGCCTGCTCGAAGACCTGGACAGCGGCGGCCTGCTGGGCCCGCATGTCGAACCGCTGATGGAGCGGCTGCGGGCGATGCTGGGGTCGGCTCAGGCAAGCGCCGAAGAAGTGATGCGGCGGGTGAAGGTGATCACCGCCCACAACCGGCCGGTGGCGCCGCGCTGGTTCGAGGTGCTGGGCAGCGCGCTGGTGCAGCGGCAGCGCGCTGAGATCGACTACTTCACCCGGTCGCGCAACGAGCGCGGGCGGCGTGAGATCTCGCCGCAACGGCTGGTGCATTACCGCAACGCCTGGTATCTGGAGGCCTGGTGCCACCGCAGCGGCGCCCTGCGGGTGTTCTCGATGGACGCGATCGAAAGCGCGCGGCTGATCGAGCGGCGTGCCCGCCAGGTCGCGCCGGCCACGCTGGACCGGGAACTGGGCGAGGGCTACGGCATCTACCGAGGCAAGCCATCGCACTGGGCGGTGCTGCGCTTCAGTGCCGATGCGGCGCGCTGGGTCCGGGCGGAGACCTGGCATCCGCAACAGCGGGTGACCGAACTGGAGGACGAGCGGCTGGAAATGCAGATTCCGTATTCGAGCACGCAGGAACTGGAGATGGACATCCTGCGGCACGGCGAGCAGGTCGAGGTGATCGGGCCGCCAGAACTGCGGGAGCGGATCGGGGCGCGTCTGAGGGCGGCCGGACAGCAGTATGTGAATCGCCAGGATTGAGCTATAATCGAAAGCTCTTCGACGCGGCATCATGCGCATGCATGATCTGACGCGGCGCAAGATTCAGTGCAATTGTCAGCAGCACAGGCCAAGTAGCTCAGTTGGTAGAGCAGCGGATTGAAAATCCGCGTGTCGGTGGTTCGATTCCGCCCTTGGCCACCAACTCCCTCAATTCATCATCAAGCCAGCCCCCAGCTCCGGTTGCGCGCGCTCGATTAATGCCTATCGTCAGCCACAGCCGATACAGGCCGCCTAACGGCTTGCAACATGAGCGACGCCGCGGCGAGCTCACGATCAGGTAGGCCACGAAGCGAACTAGGCTGTCTCCCTGTCGCTTTTGAGGCAATCCTTGCCGACAAACCGTCGGCTTCACAAGAAGCAGCCTCACATCCCTCGGTCAGCAGGCATGGCGCTTGCCGGCCCCACCCGGGGGCGGTGTGTCAACGCGGGCATATCGCTCGACGCGGCTTTCAGCAGTCCTGTGGGTTACCCATTGGGACGCCAATATGAGGCTGATCGATCATGGATGAGCAAAAGCGCACGATGAGCATGGGGTGGGGGAAGTTCGCCGCAATGATCGCGACCTCCGTCGCCATCATGTTCGGTCTCATGTATCAGCTGGTTTATTCGCCGGATCACGCTTACTTCAGCGTGAACCGGCTGATTGCATCGCTGGTGATGGGCTGCGTGATGACCGTGGTGATGCTGGCCTTCATGTGGTCAATGTACGAGGGCAAAGGGACGAAGATCGGGGTCGTCGCGATTGCCGCAATCGCCGCGGTCACGCTTCTGGCGGTCAACAGGAATCAGGCATTGATCCAGGACGTCCGCTTCATGAAGTCGATGATTCCGCATCATTCGATCGCCATCAACAACGCACGCAAAGCGACCATCACCGACCCCCGTGTCCGCAAACTCGCGGACGGCATCGTCGATTCGCAGCTCCGGGAGATCGCCGAAATGAAGGCGCTTATCGAGGACATTGCAAAAAGCGGCGAGCGGGCTGGCGCGTCACTCGCGGTCAGGTCTGCGGCGCTCACTGCGGACACGGAAGGCAAGGCCCGGTAGGAAGCGCGGCAATGCCGGTACGCCCGGGCCGCACCCAGGAAATCCCCGGACTACGCGAGCCCCAGCGCGATCAGGCTCGAGGCCATGGCCGGTGCGGACTGGCGTACCGGAATGAATTCGATACCGAGTTCGCGCCGGGTGCGCGAATTGTCGACGGCGAAGGGCAGGCCCAGGTCGGGAACGATGGATCTGACCGGCTGATCGACCAGGGCGATCAGCCGGACCAGCAGGTCGGGCAGTTCGCGCGTGGGCACCTTGCGAGCAGCCGCTCCGAGCTGTTCGCGAATCGGCCGGGCGATCTCGATGAATCGGAGCACCTCCGAAACGCCGAGATAGCGCCCGCCCGACGGCAGGCCGGACTCCAGCGCCAGCCGATGCATCCGGGCGACGTCGCGGACATCGACCACGCTGAACCACAGCCGTGGAGTGCCGGGGTACTTCCCTCGCAGAAACATCTGGATGACTTCGGCCGAGGTGCCGATGTCCTGGTCGAGGACGGGACCGAGGACGAAGCCGGGATTGACGGTCGAAAAATGCAGAGCATCGCCATGGGACCGGACGAAGTCGCGCGCCGCGCGTTCGGACAGGGTCTTTGAAAGGGTGTAGGCGGAAATCCCCCGCGAGTTCGTGTCGGTCCAGTCCTCCTCGGTCAGAGGCGGCCTGCCCGCTCCGAGCCGTCCGCCGAAGACGGCCGCCATCGACGAGGTCTGGACCACGCGCGGCACACCCGCGGCGACGGCTGCACGCAGCACCCGCAGCGTTCCGTCGACGGCCGGGCGCACGAGTTCGTCGGCCTGCTTCGGCGGATTGCGCGGGAACGGCGAGGCCAGGTGCAGTACGCCATGGACCCCCTGCATCGCGGCGGCCCATCCGGCGTCGTCGAGCAGATCGGCCTCGACGAAGCTCAGGCGCGACGTGTCGCCATGGCGGCTCAGTGTGGCACGCGTCTCGTCGCCCTTCGCCCGATGGCGGACGGTGCCGCGCACGGCATAGCCGTGCCGCAGCAGTTCGAGTGCACAGTGCTTGGCGATGAAGCCCGAGATGCCTGTGACGAGGATCAGGTGGTCGCTCATGGCGTGAAGAGGAATGCGGGGGTTGCCATGCTAGGTCATGCATCGTGCGTCCGTGGGCGCGATGGACCGCCGCTGGCTTGCCCTTTCCGGATCTCGAAGGCACTGTTCATCCATGGACAACACAACCGGGGACAACAAGCCCGACCTGCGGCCGCTGGCCGGTGTTCGGATCGTGGACATGTCGACCGTGCTGATGGGGCCGCTCGCCTCGCAGATACTGGGCGACTACGGCGCCGATGTCGTGAAGGTCGAGCCGCCGCAGGGCGATGTCGCCCGCCACGCCGGTGCAAGCAAGCTGCCGGGCATGGCCTCGCTGTACATCGCGGCCAACCGCAACAAGCGCAGCATCGTGCTCGATGTGAAGCTGGCCGAGGGCAAGGCCGCGCTGCTCGAGCTTTGCCGCACCGCGGACATCTTCATGCACAACGTGCGCCCCGATGCGATGCGACGGGCGGGGCTCGACTACGACGCATTGAGGGCGATCAATCCCAAGCTGATCTATCTCGCGCTGGTCGGTTTCGGCGAAGGCGGCTGCTACGCAGGTCTGCCAGCCTTCGACGACATCATGCAGGGGGCGGCCGGCGTGGCCGGGCTGTTTTTGCAGGCAGGCCATCCCGAGCCGGTCTTCATACCGTGGAACGTCGCCGACCGGATGACCGGCATCACCGCGGTTCATGCCGCGCTGGCGGCGCTGCTGCTGCGGGCCCGCACCGGCGAGGGACAGGCCGTCGAAGTGCCGATGTTCGAGACCATCGTCCAGCTCGTGATGGGCGACCACATGGGCGGCCTGACCTTCGATCCGCCGCAGGGACCGGCAGGCTACGCGCGACTGCTGTCACCGGGTCGCAAGCCTTATCCGACGGCTGACGGCTTCATCGTCGTCACGCCTTACAACGACAAGCAGTTCTCCGCGTTGTTCGATCTGCTCGAACTGCCGGCCGACGTGCGCGAGCAGCCGATGTTCCGGACCATGGAGCAGCGCCAGAAGAACTGGCCGTCGATCTATGCCGCGTTCTCACAGGCCTTCACCGGCCGGAAGTCCGACGAGTGGGTGAAGCTGTGCCACGCGGCGGAAATTCCCTGCACGCCGGTGCGCACGGTGTCGCAACTGCTGGACGATCCGCATCTGCGTGACGTCGGCCTGTTCGAGACCAGCGAGCATCCGGCGATGGGAACGATCCGTCAGACCCGGCCTTCCACGCGCTGGAGCACCGCCGACGTGTCGATCCGCCGGCACGCGCCGGTGATGGGCGAGCACAGCGCCCAGATCCTGCGCGAAATGGGCTACAGCGACGCCCGCATCGACGAACTTATTCGGTCGGGAGCGACCCGCGTGGCCGGCGCGCACGACGGCTCCTGAGCGGGGACGCATCGCATGCCCTCATCATCCACTGCAGCATCCGCCTGGCCCGAGGTCTGCGTGTTCGGCGCCGGCGCCGTCGGCTGCTATTTCGGCGCCCGACTTGCGATGGCCGGCGCTTCGGTCACGCTGATCGCCCGTGGACCTCACGTTCAGTCGATAAGGCAGAACGGGCTGATCTACGAGAGCGCCGGCACCCAGACGCCGGTCAGCCTCGCCGCCACCACAGATCCTGATGCCGTCGCCAGCGCCGACCTGGTGCTGTTCTGCGTGAAGAGCCGGGACACCGACAACGGGGCTCGATCGATCGCGCCCCGGCTGAAGCCCGGCGCCGTCGTGGTCAGCCTGCAGAACGGCGTGGACAACGTCGCCCGCATGCGTGCATCGGCCGGACTGGACGCGCTGGCGGCCGTCGTCTACGTCGCCTGCTCGATGGTCGGGCCCGGTCATGTGCGGCATGCCGGACGGGGCGACCTGGTGCTGGGCGACCTGCCCGCCCCAGCCCAGGACTCGCTCGCCCATCGCGTCAGTCCGCAGGCGCTGGCCCGGGTCGCAGGGGTCTTCGAGCGCGCCGGCGTCCCCTGCCCGGTGTCGGGCGACGTGCGGGTCGACCTGTGGATCAAGCTGGTGCTGAACTGCGTCTTCAATCCGATCTCCGCGCTGGGACGCGCGCACTACGAGCGCCTGATCGCCGACGCGTCGACCCGCGAGCTGATGCGCAACGTGATCACCGAGTGCGTGCAGGTGGCCAACGCCGACGGCGTCAGCCTTCCCGCGGCGGACGAACTGCTGCAATCGGCGCTGAAGCTGGGGCACGCGATGTCACAGGCCACCTCGTCGACGGCCCAGGACCTGGCGGCGGGACGCCCGACGGAGATCGACTCCCTGAATGGCTACGTGGCCCGGCGGGCCGGCGAACTGGGTCTGGCGGCGCCGGTCAACCAGGCGCTTCGAGCGCTGGTGAGACTGGCAGAAGGCTGAGCCGGGGGGCCGCTTGCCATCGGGCATGGCCTCCCGGTGGCCCTGCCCCCTTCCGTGAGAACATGTAGGGAAATCATGACTGTTCTTGCGAGAGATTCTCAACCCCCACCGGATGCGCTCGACCTATTGTGGAGACAGAGCAGCGAATTGCTCGCGATCACCGATAGCGCGGGCCGGCTGCTGCAGACCAATCCCCGCTTCGCGCAGATCCTCGGCACGACGACAGCGCCGCAGGTCTTCCTGCAGGATCTCCTGTGCCAGGACAGCCAGCGGGCTCTGTGGCGCGCGCACATCGAAGACACCCTGCGCGGCGCGCAGACCGGCAGCGGACTGATCGCGCTGGCGGCGATCGACGGGCGCCGCGCCTGGGTGCAGGCCAGCGGCACGGCGCTGGCGGCCGGTGATGCGCCGACGTGGCTGTGGCAGATGTCTGACATGACAGCCCTGCGTGACGCGCAGGCAGGCGCCACCCGGGTGTCGGAGCTGCTCGAACTCGTCCAGTCCTTCGGGCGCATGGGGATCTGGCAGCGCGACCCGCAGACCGGCGAAGGCGAGTGGGACAAGCACATGTTTCACCTGTTCGGCTATGACACGGCCGAATCGGCGCCGGACTTCAGATCGGCGGGAACCCGGGTGCACCCGGACGATCAGGAGGCCAACCGCCTGGCATTCGAAAACTCGCTGAGCCAGCCGGGGCATCACCAGTTCCGGGTGCGCATCCTGCATCCGGACGGCCGCATGCGGGTCGGCCAGTCGATGTGGAGCGTCCCGGAGATGCGCGATGGGGAGCCACGTCGTGTGGTCGGCGTGATCCTCGATGACACCGCCGCCTACGAACTGGCCCAGTCGGTCTCGACCGCCAACGAACTGCTCGAACTGGCCACCGACCTCGGGCAGATATCGGTGTGGCGGCACGATCTGAAGACCGACTGGTACCACCTGAACGATCACGCGTTCGCCATCGCGGGCATGGAGCCTCGGCCCGAGGGCCTGAGCGCGGAAGCATTGCGTGCGCTGGTTCATCCCGACGATTTGGCCCATGTGACTGCAGCGGCGCAACAGGCTCTGCTGACCGGCCAGCCGACCGACTGGCAGGCCCGCTATCGCCGCGGCGACGAATGGCGCCAGGTGATGGCGCGCCGCGTCATGCAGCGCGACGCCCAGGGCCAGCCGGTGGCCTTTGTCGGAGTCGCGCTCGACCTTACCGACGCTCAGAACGCCGCGATCGCCCGCGAGGAACGCGAGATCGCCTACCGCGAGAGCCGCGCCAAGTCCCGCTTTCTGGCACGGATGAGCCATGAGCTCAGGACACCGCTGAACGCGGTGCTGGGCTTTGCCCAACTGCTGGCGATCGACTCCCACGCTTTCGATGAAACGCAGCGCGCGCGCATCGGCCACATCCGGTCGGCAGGCGAACATCTGCTTGCCCTGATCGACGACGTGCTCGATCTGTCCCGGCTGGAGTCGGAAGACATTCCGCTCACGCTCGAGCCCGTCGATGTCGCACAGGTGCTCGAAGAAGCCATGGTGCTGCTGCAGGCACAGGCCCGGGACATGGCGTTGACGGTGACGGCCGGCACGGTCGACGCGACGGTACTTGCCGATCGAACGCGCCTTCGCCAGGTGCTGGTCAACCTGATCTCCAATGCCATCAAGTACAACCGGCCGCAGGGACAGGTGATCGTCTCGACCTGCGCCATCGGGAACCAGCAGGCGATCCGCGTGACGGACACCGGCCGCGGGCTGTCCGCCGAGCAGCGCGCCCATCTGTTCGAACCCTTCAACCGCCTCGGCGCCGAGCGCGACGGGATCGAGGGAACTGGCATCGGGCTGGCCATCGTCAAGGCGCTGGTCGAACGCATGCAGGGATCGCTGGAGGTCAGCAGCGAGCCAGGTAAAGGCAGCGTTTTCGAGGTGCGGCTCCAGGCGGGTGAGCGGATCAGCGGCCAGCCGGCGCAAGCGCTGTCGGCCGCCGTGGATCGCGTGGCCGGCGTCGACGGCGGGCGCCTGCTGTACATCGAAGACAACGCGGTCAACGTGCTGCTGGTCGAGGAGCTGGTGCACTCGTTCACCCGCCTGAGCATCGTGTCGGAAGTGAACGGCCTGGCCGGCGTGGCGCGTGCCCGCAGCCTGCTGCCGGACCTGATCCTGGTCGACATGCAGTTGCCGGACATCGACGGGTTCGAGGTCCTGCGGCGATTGCGGGAGGATCCGCGCACCGCGGCGATCCGCTGTATCGCGCTGTCGGCCAACGCCATGCCCGAGGACATCGCGCGCGCTCGCGCCGCGGGGTACAGCGACTACTGGACCAAGCCGATCGACGTCGATCGATTCCTGAGCGCGCTGTCCCGTCTGTTCTGAGCGTCACAAAGCCCTGCGTTGCAGCGGTTCGGAAGCGCCCGCCTGCGGGCCGCACGGGACGCCCCGGAAAGGCATAATCCGAAGGCTGACGACCCGCAAGGTCGCGATTTCATTGAAGAAAATACGAGGAGAGACCGATGAAAGCCCTGCTGTGCAAACAATACGGCCTGCCCGACACGCTGGTGGTCGAGGAAGTGGCCGACCCGGTACCGGGCGCCGGCGAGATCGTCGTCGACATGAAGGCGGCCGGGGTGAACTTCCCCGACGTGCTGATCATCCAGAACAAATACCAGTTCAAGCCCGAACTGCCGTTTTCGCCGGGCGCTGAATTCGCCGGCGTCATCTCGGCGCTCGGCAGCGGAGTCACGCATCTGAAGGTCGGCGACCATGTGATCGGCTCGACCACCTATGGCGCCTTCTGCGAGAAGGTGAAGATGGCCGCCGCGCGCGCCATTCCGATCCCCAAGACACTGCCCTTCGACACCGCCGCCGCATTCATCCTGACCTATGGCACGTCCTATCACGCGCTGAAGGACCGGGCGGAACTGAAGGCCGGCGAAACCCTGCTGGTGCTGGGCGCGGCGGGCGGCGTCGGTCTGGCCGCCGTCGAGATCGGCAAGGCGATGGGCGCCCGGGTGATTGCTGCTGCCTCGACGCCCGA
>DAONCJ010000100.1:0-5759 GCA_035401985.1 Burkholderiaceae bacterium
GGCTCGCCGCTGCCCGACGAACTGCGCCGCGCGATGCACACCACGATGCAGACGCTGGGCCGGGTCGCCATCATCGGCGGCGGCCTGCTGGTGTCGGGCGTCAATGTGCTGATGATGCGCGGCGTGCAACACATGGCCGAGCAGGCCCGCGTCGCGACCTACGTCGCGGTGCATGAACTGGCGCTGATCATCCCCGTGGTGTCGGTGCTCGGCGTGCTGCTGGCCAGCGTGCTGAACATCCGCGCCAGGCAGCGCCTCGCAGCACAGGGCGTGCCGGCCGCAGAAATCGCGCGCCGGATGGACGCCCACACCGAGCGGCCACCGGTCAACTGGTGGGTGCTGGGCGGCGGACTGGTGTTCGCGGCGGTGTCGCTGGCGGTCGGCATGGGCGGACTGCCGATGGGGCAGGAGCTGGTGTTCGGCGCCTCCGTCACGGTGATCCTGGTGCTGATGTGGCGGCTGGTCCGCGAGCTCGAGCCCTCGGCACGGGCGACGCTGGTCGGCACCGCGGTGGTGATCTTCGTATTCCGCGCACTGCCCGGTCCGGGGGCGGGCTCGACCTGGTGGATGATCGACCAGCTCGGCTTCGACCAGCAGTTTCTGTCCGAACTGTCGCTGATCGGCAGCGTGCTGACGCTGGCGGGGCTGTTCGTCTTTCGCCGGTTCATGGCCGAACGCTCGATCTATTACGTGGTCGGCGTGCTGACGGTGGTCGGCACCCTGCTGGCGCTGCCGATCATCGGGATGGTGCATGGCCTGCACCTGTGGACCGCCGCGCACACCGGCGGGGTCGTCGACGCGCGCTTCATCGCGCTGGTCGACACCGCGATCGAATCGCCGCTGGGTCAGGTCGCGATGGTGCCGATGCTGGCCTGGATCGCCAACTCGGCGCCCGAAAAGCTGAAGGCTACCTACTTCGCCGTCATGGCCTCGTTCACCAATCTGGCCCTGTCGGCCTCGCAGCTGGGCACCAAGTACCTGAACCAGATGTTCGTGGTGACGCGTGAGGTGAAGGATCCGGTCAGCCGCGCTGTCTCGGTGCCGGCCGACTACAGCCAGCTCGGCGATCTGCTCGCGACCACCACGGTGCTGGGGTTCCTGCTGCCGCTGGCGGCCATCCTCCTGGTGCGGATGGCCCGTCTGCGCAGCGGCTGACCGGCACCCTCCCTCCCCCGAATGCCCGCCCCCATGAGCCTCCCCGAATACGAGACCCTTGCGCTGTCACGCGTCGACGATCACATCCTGGTCGTCACCCTGAATCGCCCCGATGTGCTCAATGCCGTCAACACGCAGATGGGCCTGGACACGCTCGACCTCTGGACCCGACTGACCGTCGGCGTGCCGGGCCTGCGCTGCGTCGTGCTGACCGGCGCCGGCGATCGGGCCTTCTGCGCCGGCGGCGACCTTAAGCAGCGCAACGGCATGAGCGAGGAAGCCTGGCGCGCGCAGCACGAGATCTTCGAGCGCGCCTTCGTCGCCCTGGTCGAATGCCCGCTGCCGGTGATCGCCGCGGTCAATGGACATGCCTACGGCGGCGGCCTCGAGAATGCGCTGGCCTGCGACTTCATCTACGCCGCGCGCAGCGCCCGCTTTGCACTGAGCGAGGTGCGCCTGGGCATCATGCCCGGCGGCGGTGGCACACAAACCCTGGCCCGCGCGGTGGGCGAGCGTCGTGCAAAGGAGCTGATCATGCGCGCGCAAGCCTTCACCGCCGAGCAGGCGCTGGGCTGGGGGCTGATCAACCACCTCAGCGAACCGGGCCAGGTGCTCGACGACGCGCTGGTAGCGGCGCGCGACATTGCGTCCAATGCGCCGCTGTCGATCCGCCAGGCCAAGCGTTCGATCCACTACGGGCTGCAGACCGACCTGGCCACCGGCTATCGATTCGAGATCGAAGCCTATGGCCGGCTGGTGGTCTCGGAAGACCGCCATGAAGGTGTGCGCGCCTTCAACGAGAAGCGCAAACCCGATTTCAAGGGCCGCTGACGTCTTCGGCCCATCGACGCGACAAGGACCCTGCAATGACCACCCCTGAGGCCGGCGCCGCTCTCGGCATTCCGCTGGACGAAGACTTTCCCGAAATCCGCGAGGGCGTGCGGCGCATCTGCGCCGATTACCCCGGCGCCTACTGGCGCCAGCTCGATGAGGAATCGGCCTATCCGTCCGCTTTCGTGAAGGCGATGACCGACGCCGGCTTTCTGTCGTCGCTGATCCCCGAGGAGTACGGCGGCGCCGGCCTGCCGCTGCGCGCGGCGGGGGTGATCCTCGAAGAAGTGCATGCCAGCGGCGGCAACGCCGCTGCAGCGCACGCGCAGATGTACACGATGGGCACCGTGCTGCGCCAGCGCAGCCCCGAGCAGAAGCGCCAGTACCTTCCCGAGATCGCGGCCGGCCGGCTGCGTCTTCAGGCCTTCGGGGTGACCGAGCCGACCACCGGCACCGACACGACGAAGCTGAAGACGCGGGCCGTGCGCGACGGCGACGACTATGTGGTCAATGGCCAGAAGATCTGGACCTCGCGTGCGCTGTATTCCGACCTGATGATGCTGCTGGCCCGCACCACGCCGGTCGACCAGGTCAAGCGCAAGACCGACGGGCTGTCGGTGTTCCTGGTCGACATGCGCAGGGCCGTGGGCAACGGCATGACGATCCGGCCGATCAAGGCGATGATCAATCACAACACGACCGAGGTGTTCTTCGACAACCTGCGCATTCCGGCGTCCAGCCTGATCGGCGAGGAGGGCAAGGGCTTCCGGTACATCCTGGACGGCATGAACGCCGAGCGGATCCTGGTCTCGCACGAATCGATCGGCGACGCCAAATGGTTCACCCGCACCTCGGTGAAGTACGCCAGCGACCGCCGCGTGTTCGACCGGCCCATTGGCCAGAACCAGGGCATCCAGTTCCCGATCGCCAAGGCGTATGCGCAGACGCAGGCGGCCGAGCTGATGCTGCGCAAGGCCGCCGCGATGTTCGAAGCCGGGCGGCCCTGCGGCGAGGAAGCCAACCTGTCGAAGCTGCTCAGTGCCGAAGCGGCCTGGGAGGCCGGCGAGGCCTGCATGCAGACGCACGGCGGCTTTGCCTATGCCCGCGAATACGACATCGAGCGCAAGTGGCGTGAAGCGCGCGTGATGCGCACGGCGCCGATCTCGACCAATCTGATCCTTGCCTACGTCGCCGAGCACGTGCTCGGCCTGCCGCGCTCGTACTGACGCCTGGCCACCGAACCCGGAGACACCCGATGCCCGCCCTCCATGCGCTTTGCTGCGGCCGCCTGGCCTTCGATCGCAGTGTGTTCTTTCCCGATGCCCCGCCCGGCACACCGACCACCGTGCCGGTGCCGTGCTGGCTGATCCGGCATCCGAAAGGCAACCTGCTGTTCGACACCGGCATCGCCTGCGACGCCGCGTCCGATCCGCTCGCCAAGCTGGGCCGGCGCATCGCCAGCACCTACAAGCTGGTCGGCGCCGCCAACGAGAATCCGGTCGATCAGCTCGCGCTGCTGGGCCTGGCGCCCGACGACATCACCTGGGTGGTCAACTCGCACCTGCACTTCGACCACTGCGGCTGCAATGCGTCGTTTCCGAAGGCCACCTTCCTGGTCCAGCGGGCCGAGATGGCCGCGGCGCAGGCGCCGGGCAGCCCCTACGATGCGCGCCTGTGGAACCATCCGCTGAACTACCAGACCGTCGATGGCGAACACGATGTGTTCGGCGATGGCTCGGTGATGCTGCTGCCCACGCCCGGACACACCATCGGCCATCAGTCGCTGGTGGTGCAGGTGGCGCGCGACTCGCGCTTCGTGATGACCGCCGACGCCTGCTATTCGCGCGAGCACATGGAGCGCGAACTGCTGCCCCACGTGCTGTGGAACGGGCCGCAGATGCTCGATTCGATGCGCCGGCTGCGCTCGCTGGGCGAGCAGAGCGGCACGCGCGTGCTGTACGGGCACGACCCCGAGCAGTTCGCCACGCTGGGGCCGCCGGCCCGCGCGCTGACCTGAACGAAGGCGGCGCGACCGCTCAGGGGGTGATGACCACCAGCACGCTGCAGGGCGCGTGCTCGATCAGCGACTTGGAGATCGAGCCGCGCCACCAGCGCTCGGCCAGGCTGTCCAGGTGCTTGTGGCCGACGACGATCAGGTCGGCCTTGATGTGGCGCGCCACCCGGACGATCTCGTCGACCGAATTGCCCACGACCACTTCGCCTTCGGAGCGCAGTCCCGCCTCGCGCAGGCGTTTGATGCCGGCGTCCAGCGTGCTCTGATAGCGCGCGCGTTCGGCTCCGTCATCGGCCGGGCTGTAGTCCCAGGACTCACCGCCGATCGGGGCGATCGGCGAAGGCATCACCGCGATCAGGAACAGCTCGGAGTCGCTCCAGTGTCCGATCTCCTCGCAGTCGAGCAGTGCCCGCTGTCCGGGCGCCGAGCCGTCGTACGCCAGCAATATTTTTTTGTACACGGTGTGTCTCCTCGCGTGTGCGCCAGCCGGGTGGCCAGCCGCTTCCTGTCTGGTCGAACAGAGGATAGACGAATGCCGGACCGCTGGCTTGCATTACGCGGTGGCCGCGCGGGTTCTTGCGAACTCGACGAACCAGTCGATGCTGCCCGGATTGGCCAGCGAGTCGCGATTGAGCGATGTCTCCACCGGCTGGCCCAGCAGGATCCGCTTGATGGGCACCTCGAGCTTCTTGCCCGAGATCGTCCGCGGCACCTCGGGCACCGCGACCACCTCGTTGGGCACGTGACGCGCCGACAGCTTGGTGCGGATGGCCTCGATCAGCGCCTGCCGCAGTGCCGGGGACACCTGTGCGCCGGTCTCGCGCAGCACCACGAACAGGGCCATGTACGACTCGCGCCCCATGTACTCGAGGTCGATCACCAGCGAGTCGAGCACCTCGTCGAACTCCTCGACCACCCGGTACAGCTCGCTGGTCCCCATGCGGATGCCATGCCGGTTGATCGTCGAGTCGGAGCGGCCATAGACCACGCCGGTGACCGACTCGGGCCGCTCTATCAGCTTGAGCCAGTCGCCATGCCGCCAGACATTGGGCGGACCCGGGAAGGTGTCGAAGTAGCTCTCGAAATAGCGCCGGCCGCCCTCGTCGTTCCAGAAGAAAAGCGGCATCGAGGGCATCGGCGTGGTGCAGACCAGTTCGCCCACGGCATTCATCAGCGGCTTGCCGTCGTCGCCGAAGGCATGCAGGCCCACGCCCAGCCCCCGGCACTGCATTTCACCGGCACGCACCGGCAGCGTGGGGCAGCAGGTGAGGAAGGCCGAACAGGTGTCGGTGCCGCCCGAGATGGAGCCCAGCATCAGGTCGTCGCCGACATGCCGGTAGACCCACTGGTAGGCCTCGTCGGTCAGCGGCGAGCCGGTGCAGCCCAGGCTGCGGATGCTCGACAGGTCGAACTGCGTGCGCGGCGACAGACCTTGCTTCATGTTCAGCCCGATGAACGCGGGGCTGACGCCGAAGAAGGTGGTGCGCTCGCTTTCGGCCAGCCGCCACAGCGTGGTGAGGTCGGGGTGGCCGGGGTTGCCGTCGAACTGGATCGCGGTGCAGCCGCACATCAGCGTGGAGATCCACAGATTCCACATGACCCAGTTGGTCGATGAGAACCAGAAGAAGCGGTCGTCCGGGCCGATGTCGAAATGGCAGACGCCAGTCTTCAGGTTCTCGAGCACCGTGCCGCCATGGCCGTGAACGATCGGCTTGGGCAGTCCGGTGGTGCCCGATGAATAGACGATCCACAGCGGATG
>DAONCJ010000100.1:5859-9619 GCA_035401985.1 Burkholderiaceae bacterium
TTCGGCTCGATCTGGCGGAACCGGTCGAGCACGCTGACCGGTCCCATGTCGGGCGAACTGCTGGACCAGATCGCACCGAGGCTTGCCACCGCCAGCAGCGACACGACCGACTCGGGAATGTTCGGCAGATAGCCGACCACGCGGTCGCCCTGGGCCACGCCCAGCCGTGCCAGTGTGGCAGTCAGCGCGCCGGTGGTCGCGGCCAGTTCGGACCAGCTGATCTCGGTGCGCGGACGCAGTTCTGACCGGAAGACCAGCGCCGCGCGGGTGGCGGCATCGGGCGCCTGCGCATGGGCGAGCATCTGCTCGGCGTAGTTCAGCGTGGCGCCCGGAAACCACTTCGCATGCGGCATCTCGCGCTCGGCCAGCACGCGGCTGTGGGGGCTGTGCGACTTGACGCCGCAAAAGTCCCAGATCGCACCCCAGAAGCCTTCGAGATCGTCGACCGACCACTGCCACAGGGCCTCGTAATTGTCGAAATGCAGGCCGCGCTCGGCCGCCAGCCAGCGTTGCAGGCGCGTGATGCCGGCCTGCTCGATGCGGTCGGCGGACGGTTGCCAGAGCGGTGCGGGAACGGTCATGGTGTCGTGTCTCGTCAGAGGAATGCGGCTCTTGCGGCCGCGATCCCGGTTGCAGGCAGGAGCCGCTCGATGGCGCGGCGATCAGTGCTCGTGTTCGTCCAGCACCAGGTAGGCGGTGCGGCCCTCGGTCGCCAGACCCACCGTCGCGCCATGGGGAAGCGTCAGCTTGGGGCTGGCGTGGCCCATCGGCAGACCGGTGATGATCGGAGTTCGGGTCAGGGTGCGCAGGCGCCGGATCACCCCCGGCATGTCGAAGCCGGCATCGCGCTCGACCAGACGATAGCGGTTGACGTGCCCGAGCAGCACCGCGCCCTGGGCGTCGAGCACGCCGGCGTGCAGCAGCTGCGTCAGCATCCGCTCGATCCGGTACGGATGCTCGCCGACGTCCTCCAGGAACAGGATGCCGCCTTTGACCTTCGGGAACCAGGGCGTGCCGATCAGGCTGCACAGCACGGTGAGATTGCCGCCCCACAGGGTGCCGCGCACATCGACCCCTGCCGGCCCGGAGGCCCGAAAACCGACGATCTCGAGCCGCCCGGCCAGTGCGTCGTGCAGGGCGCCGACGGTGGTCTCATCGGGGACTGCCTCGGTGCCGGGTGCGAAGTCGTCCAGCAGCGCCGGACCGGACCAGGTCACCGCCCGCGCACGGGCCAGCATCGCGAGCTGAAACGCGGTGAAATCCGAATACCCGATCCAGGCCTTTCGCGCCCTGGCCAGCGCCCGGAAATCGAGGCTGGGCAGCAGCCGGGTCAGGCCATAACCGCCGCGGGTGATCATCACCGCGCCAGCCGGCTGGGCCGCGGCGCGGGCGAAGGCGGCAGCGCGCACGGCATCGCTGCCGGCAAAGCGCTGCGCCGTGCGCAGTGCGGCCGGATCGAGCACGGGGGCAAATCCGGCGTCACGCAGGCGGGCCAGACTGGCCTCGATCGGTGCATCGGAAGGCACCGCGCTGGACGGTGAAATCAGGTAGATCGGCACGGGCGCGGGGCCGGCCGAGGGCGGACTCTGAACAGGCTGCTTGGGCATCTCACGAGTCTGCCACAGGCCATCGCAGCGTCGGGGACGAGCAATTCCTGAAGCTGCCAGGGCGCGAGGCGATGCGATACTTCCGGACTGACGAACGACGGCCGCGGGCCACCCTGGAAGGAGCACAGCATGAGCAGAATCGGCGACAGCCTGGCCGGCAAACGAGTCCTGATCACGATGGCCGACGAGTTCATGGGCCCCGTGCTGTGCGAAGTTTTTTCGGCCCACGGCGCGCAGGTGATCGGTGACACCCGTGTCATGGACAGCGGCGCCTCGGCCGAGGCCGCCGTGCGCGCGGCCGGCCATGTCGATGTGGTGATCGCCAATCTCGGCGTGCCGGCGCCCTCGACACGCGCCGCCGAGGTGACCGACGAGGAGTTCCGTCATGTGTTCGCCCACATCGTCGACCCGCTGCCTGGACTTTGCCGGGGTGCGCTGCCGCAGATGCTCGAGCGGCGCGCCGGCAAGATCGTCGTGATGGGCAGCGCCACCGCGCTGCGCGGCCAGAAGCGTACCTCCAGCTATGCGGCGGCACGCGGCGCGCAGGCCTCCTATGTGCGCGCGGTCGGCGTCGAGGTGGCCGCGAGCAATGTGCAGGTCAACCTGATTGCGCAGAATTTCATCGAGAATCCGATGTATTACGGCCCCGAGGTGCAGGCCATGCCGGCCTTCCAGGAACGCCTGCGCCGCGAAGTCCCGGCCAGCCGGCTCGGCACCGCCCACGAAGACGCGCTCTTCGCCGTCTTTCTGGCGTCTTCGGAGGTCAATTATTTCGCCGGTCAGGCGATTTCGTTCTCGGGCGGCTGGGCGCCCTGAACAGCCTCAGCGGCCTCAGCCGCCTCAGCCGCCCACGCCGCCGGCCAGCGCCTCGGCGACGCGTCCCTCGAGCCTGGCGGCTGGCACGTCGCCCTCCAGCCGCTGAACGATCATGCCGCGGCGGTCGATCAGCACATGCGCCGGCAGAGACTGGATCGGCCCGAGCTGGCGCGCGATTTCGCCGCTCGGGTCGAGCCCCGAGACAGACGGCAGGGCATGCCGGGTGCTGTAGTCGAGCACCTGACGCGCTGACACATGGGCCGGGGCGACGACAACCACCACCAGACCCTGGGCCTGCCAGCGCTGCTGCAGCAGGGAGACAACGGGCATCTGGCGCTCGCACGCCGGACAGGATTCGCCCCAGAAGGACACCAGCACCACCTTGCCATGCAGCGCGCTCAGGTTGAGCGAGTCGCCCCGCACGAGGGGAATGTCGAGGCGCGGCGCCGCCCGTGGCTCGGGCTGCGGATCTTCGAGGAAAAGCCAGGCCGCCATCCCCAGGGCAGCGACGGACAGCGCCGCGCCCATCAGCAGGACCGGTCGGCCCAGGCCAGCGCGCCGGCGGGTCCGGTGCGATCCACCCGATTCAACCAGCGCAACGGCGGCGGCCGGCGCGGGGTCGGAAAGACGATTGGGGGGATCGATGAGCATGTGGCAGTGGCTTGCGCTGGATCAGCAGCGGGTGGGCAGCGGACCATTTAAGTGTAGTGGGGGGATTCCGCGGGGACCATCCGACTAAAGTCGCAGATGGTCGCGTGCGTGGGGTTCGGCAGGACTTTTGTCACAAAGTCACTCAATCAGTGGTCCCACCGAGGCGGGCCTGCCGACCAGCGGAACATCATGACCGATCAGCGGCCGCGCTCGGCGGGTCGCGCTCAGCGGCAGCGAGGCCCCGCCACTTCAGTCGAGGCAGCTGCCCACCGTCCAGCCATAGAGCCACGCGACCCGGTCGTAGTACTGCGCGGGCGTGCGCCCCTGGAACAGCGCGTTGCGCACCAGCCGCTCGACGCCCTTCGCGTGATAGAGCCGCCCCATCTCGCGGGCCGACAGCACGACCCGGGCGGTGCGGACTATGCGCTTTTCCTCGTACAGACGAAAGGCCGGTTCGAGCTGGCCGTCACACGCGCAGCGCCTCGCGCAGGGTGACCGCGTCTTCGAGGGCCATGCAGGCGCCCTGCGCGAGGTATTGCAGCATCGGATGAGCGGCGTCGCCGAGCAGCGTCGCCCGGCCTTCTCCCCAGCGGGCCGACGGGTTGCGGTCGGCCGTCGCCCAGCGCCGCCACGACGTGGGCCGGTCCAGCAGCTGGCGCGGGCGCGGCGCGATGCCCTCGAAGTAC
>DAONCJ010000101.1:0-9600 GCA_035401985.1 Burkholderiaceae bacterium
AGGTAGATCGCCGACCCGCCGAGCTGGTGCATGCCGGCCTCGAACGACAGCCGGGTGCGGGTGCTGGCCTTCTCGAAGATCATGACCAGCGTCCGGTCGTTCAAGGGGTGATACGGCTCATAACGCTTGAAACGGTCCTTGATCACCCGGGTGCGATCGAACAGATAGCCGATCTCGTCGGCGTCCAGGTCGCGGAACTGCAGGAAGTGCTTGATCGACATACAGAGGCTCTGCTTCGGATGGAGATCGTCGCAAGGGCGGGCCCGCGGAGGCCTGGCCATTGCGGCGATCGTTAGGCGGCCGGCTTGCCCGCCAGATGCGCGCGCACCAGCGGTGCCAGCACTGCGACCAGGTGGTCGACGTGTTCGCGGCTGAAGATGAGCGGGGGCAGCATGCGGATGACCGTGTCTGCGGTGACGTTCAGCACCACGCCGGCATCCAGGCACTGCTTGACCAGTTCGCCGCAGGGCCGGTCCAGCTCGATGCCCAGCATCAGGCCGCGGCCGCGGATTTCGAGCACGCCCGGCAGGCTGCCGATTTCGCGCTGCAGGCACTGGACCAGGTAATCGCCGACGCGCGAAGCGTTGCCCAGCAGGTCGTCGCGCTCCATCACCTGCATCGTGACCAGTCCGGCACGCATGGCGAGCGGATTGCCGCCGAAGGTGGTGCCGTGGTTGCCCGGCTGGAACACCTCGGCGGCCGCGCCGTGCGCAACCACCGCGCCGACCGGCACGCCGGAGGAAAGGCCCTTGGCCAGCGGCATCACATCGGGGACGATGCCGGCCCACTGGTGGGCGAACCACTTGCCGGTGCGCCCGGTGCCGCACTGCACCTCGTCGATCATCAGCAGCAGGCTGCGTTCATCGCACAGGCGGCGGGCTTCGCGCAGATACTCGATCCGGGCTTCCTGGATGCCGCCTTCGCCCTGGATCGCCTCGAGGAAGATCGCGACCACATTGGGCCGCTCGGCCACGACCTTGCGCAGGGCCTCGATGTCGTTCAGCGGGACCCGCGGGAAGCCCGTCACCAGCGGCTCGAAGCCCTTTTGCACCTTGTAGTTGCCGGTGGCCGACAGCGTGGCCAGCGAGCGGCCATGGAAGGCCTTTTCGTAGACGACGATCTCGGGCGCGTCGATGCCGCGGTCGTGCCCGTACTTGCGGGCGATCTTGATGGCCGCCTCGTTCGCCTCCAGGCCGGAGTTGCAGAAGAACACATTGGTCATGCCCGACACCTGGACCAGCCGGCTGGCCAGCTCATGCTGCAGCGGGATCGGGAACAGATTCGAGCTGTGGATGATCCGACCGACCTGCTCGCGCAGTGCGGCGACCAGCGTCGGATGGTTGTGGCCCAGCGTGTTGACGGCGATGCCGGCGAGGCAGTCGAGATAGCGTCGGCCCTCGGTGTCGAACAGCCACACGCCATCGCCATGCGAGAAGGCGACGGGCTGTTGCGCGTAGGTGGTCATCAGGGGCGAAGAGGCAGCCATCTCGGTCTCCGGGTCAGAAACATGCCGTGGGAACGACCCTGTCGGGTCGCTCGCGAAAACAACAACGGCGGCCTGCGCCGCCGTCATGAGGGGGACGGGCGACAAGCCCGTCATGAATCGGATTGTAGGGGAAAGCGCCGCGCCGGGGAACGATCGCGCAGCGGTTGGCGGACGGGCGTCCGCAGCTCTGCGGGGGCCTGCGCTGCAGGCGTCCAGGGGTGTCAAGTTCGCACGGCTATAATCCGACACGTTCAGTGGCAGGCCGTCAAACCGGGAGATCCCCGGCCCGGGGACGACCCGGCGGCCGCGAGCCTCTGGCACCCACTCTCCGCCATGAGCTCCCCCATCACGGTCTGCTCTTTCATCATCCTGGGGGTGACCCACCAGGGTCGCCCGTTCCGGCCCAGCGACTGGGCCGAGCGCCTGTGCGGCGTCATGTCCTCGTTTCGTCCCCCTGGTGCCGGGCCGCAGGCCCACCTCACGTACTCACCCTATGTCACCCCGGGTCTGCACGAGGGCGCGAAATGCGTGAAGGTCGACTCCCGCATCCACGGGATCGAGCCGATGGCCTACAAGTTTCTGCGCAGCTTTGCAGCAGACAATGAACTGCAGGTGGTCGACGTCACCTGATCCTCGATCTTAGAATCCGTCGCTAAGTTGCCGACACTTAAGGGATTTTTGCCAGAAGTGTCTTGCTTATCACTGCCGGTGTGACGATAGAATCAGTCCAAGAACCGCGGTCTTTGCAACCGCGGCGTCATGAGGAGTGACCGAGCATGCCGTTCCCGGAGCACCTGCGCGCCAGTTGGGGCGTGACCGAGATGGGCCATCCCGGTAACGCGGCGCTGGACCCCCGGCCGTACTACCGGGTCGCCAATTTCGGGCTGGGCCACAAGTTGCAGCGCCTGACGGAGATCGTGCTCAGGCACGCCCGTCACAACCAGTATCGCTTCGAGCTGTCGCCGAGCCGCGGGCCCGGCGAATACGACATTGCGATGGTCGACATGACCGTGCGCGGCGGACCTGAAGTGGCCAACACGCTGCGCCAGCTGCCTCAGGCACGGCCGGTCGTGAAGGTTGGACGGCGCAACGACGAGATCCGCGGCCACGACGACCTGCTGCGCGCATCGTTCACCATGAATCTGCTGGCCACGCTGAACCGTGTCGTCGAGGAGCGGCTGCTGACCCAGGCAGCGCACCGGCGCCAGTCCGCTCCTCCGGCTGCCCGGCTGCGCGTGGCCGAGACGTCGGCGGCACCGCCGACGGCGACCGATGGCGACATCCAGGACACCATCACGCAGCTGCCGACCCGTCGACCCCGGGTGCTGGTGGTGGACGACAGCCCGACCGTGCGCCGCCAGCTGGCGGTGGCCATGCACCGCATGGGGCTGGACAGCGAGGGGGTCAGCTCGGCGCGCGAAGCGCTGGACACCCTGGCGACCCGGCGCTACGAACTGGTATTCGTCGACGTGGTGATGCCCGAGATGGACGGCTATCAGCTGACGCGCGAAATCAAGCGCAGCAAGCTGCTGCGTCCGATGCCCGTGGTGATCCTGACCAGCCGATCCTCGCCCTTCGATCTGGCGCGCGGCGCGCTGGCCGGATGCAACAGCTACCTGGTCAAGCCGGTCAGCCTGCAGTCGCTGCGCGAGACGGTCGCCCGCCAGCTTCATCGCTCGGCAGGGCGGCTGACGCTGTAAGGCAAAACGGCCACCCGAGGGTGGCCGTCATGGATCGCGGCGCGAGAGCGCCCCGCAGTGCAGGGGCGCGCCCAGCGCAGGGCGCGATTCGCCCGGGCGTCAGCCCTTGACGCGGCTGCGGTACTCGCCGGTGCGCGTGTCGATCTCGATCTTGTCGCCGATCTCGACGAACGCGGGCACCGGAAGCTCGAAGCCCGTGGGCTTGATGCGGGCCGGCTTCATGACCTTGCCGGAGGTGTCGCCCTTGACGGCCGGTTCGGTGTACTCGACCTCGCGCACCACGCTGTTGGGCATCTCGACCGAGATGGCGCGGCCTTCGTAGAAGGTGACCTCGCACGGCATGCCGTCGTCGATGTAGTGGACGGCATCGCCCATCGATTCGGCCTCGACCTCGAACTGGTTGTAATCGGCGTCCATGAACACGAACAGCGGCTCGGCGAAGTACGAATACGTGACTTCCCGCTTGTCGAGCATCAGCACGTCGTATTTTTCGTCCGCCTTGCAGACGGTTTCGGTGCCGGAGTTGTTCAGCAGATTCTTGAGCTTGAGCTTCACAACCGCGGCGTTTCGGCCGGACTTGTTGTACTCGGCACGCAGGACCACCATCGGATCCTTGCCGTTCATGATCACATTGCCGACACGCAGTTCTGATGCGAGCTTCATAAGGTTCCTTCAAACTCTGGACGCCCGGGACAGCCGCCGGGGCAAAGAAAAGCCTTGGATTATAGCCTGGAATTGCAGAAACGGACCAGCCGCTCGGCCAGGCCATCCTGCAGGGCCGTCTCTCGCGACAGGGCGTCGAAGGCCACCGCAAGCGAGGGCAGCGCCCTTGTTAGGCGTATCCATGCGGGACCCGGATCCGTCCCGTCGCTCCAGGCATGGCTGAGGTCCGACACCGCGGTGCGCGCGGCCGGATCCAGCCCGGCCAGCGCCGGCGCCTGCCAGTCGAGAAACGCGTCGAGCTTGATGCGGTGCGCCTGGTCCGTCTGGCGGTAGGGCTGCCACACCATCGGCCGACCGGCCCACAGACCGCGCACCCACGAGTCCTCGCCGCGCACGAAGTTCACCTCGCAGCTCCAGAGCAGGCGGTCGTAATCGTCGATCGGCAGCATCGGCAGACGGACCAGCGTCAGTTTTCCGGCCTGCCAGCGGGGGAGTCGATGTTCCTGCGTTGGCTTGTCCAGCCCGTTCAGCCATTGCGACAGGGCATCGCCGCCCGCACCCCCCGCCACCAGCGCAAGGGTCGGCTCGCCGCCCTCGGCCATCGCGCGCAGCAGAGGCACCAGTGGCGCATCGGGGTAGCAGAAGATCGACACCCGGCGACCCGGCGGATCGGGAAGGTCGTGTGCCTGCCACCATGCCGCAGCGGCCCCGCCGGCACGGAAGGCGTCGCGCGCGGCCAGCAGCCCGCGTTCACCGGCCAGGCCGCCGGTCGTCGCGCGAAACCCCGGAAAGTAGAAGTGCTCGCGAGCCCCGTCGGCGGACTTGATGGAGGCCAGACCGTGGCAGCCGTCGACCCAGTGCTCGGCGCTGAGGTATTCGAGGTTGATCCACAGCGGACGCACCGGTCCGCCGGCCAGTCGGGTGCGCAGCCACGCCGGCGGATCGCAGCCGAAGGCGCAGACCGCCACGTCGGGCCACGCGTCGTCCGGTTCGGCCTCGGGCCAGGGCCGCACGACGAGCGCGCCGCCAGGAGCGGCGTTCAGCGTCAGGTCGGGCACCAGCCGGGCCAGCACCGCGGGACGATCGATCCACAGCGTGACGTCCAGCGCGTGTTCGCGGGCAAGCTGCCTGGCCAGCCGCCAGCACACCCCGGCGTCGCCGAAGTTGTCGACGACGCGGCAATAGACATGCAGTGTCTTCAGGGGCATTGCCGCGGCGATTCGGCAACCAGACCGTGCGCGCGCCGTCCCTGCATCAGCACCAGCGCCGCGCCCGCGTTGACCACGGCTGCCACGGCCAGTCCTGGACGATAGCTGCCGAAGGCGTCGCGCATCACACCGTACAGGCCGGGACCGAAGGCGGAGGTGAACTGGATCAGCGTGGCCGCCGCGCCATAGATGGCGCCGAACGCGGATGGGCCGAATTCGCGGCGGATGATGACCGGCGACAGGGTCGTCACCATGCCGACCGTGAATCCGAACGTCAGACTCGAGCCGATCAGCACCGCCCTGGCGGGCCAGAGCGCCATGATCGCCAGCGAGATCGCCTGCATCAGCATCATCGCGGCGCCCAGCAGACGCACATCGACCTGGTCGACGATCCGGGCCAGCAGGATCCGGCCGCTGAGGGCCGCCAGACCGGCGCCGCTCACCAGCAGTCCGGCGCCCGCCGCACCCATCAGCGGCGCGCTCAGCGTGACGTGATGGGTCAGAAATCCGATCTGCATGGTCAGCGCCAGCGCAAATGCCACCGCCACCCGCCAGAAGGTGCCGCTGCGCAGCGCCTGGCTGCGGCTCAGTGGCGCCCTGGCCAGGGGCGCGCCCGGGCGCGCCGGCGCGGGCGCAAGGCCGTCGCGCCACTGCCCGATGTCCTCGGGACGGCGATGCCGCAGCACGCTCAGATGCAGCGGCAGCAGCACCACCAGGGTGAGCACGGCGGTCGCCGCCAGCGCGACATCCAGCCCAAGCCGCTCGATCGCCAGCAGCAGCAGCGGCACGCCCAGAATCGAGCCGGCGCTGGCGCCCATCAAGGCCAGTGTGGTGGCGCGACCCTGGTGCCGTTCGAACCAGGGTGCGAGGGTGGCCGACAGGCCCGTGCTCGACAGGCATGACCAGCCCACACCGAGCAGGGCGAACGACAGGTAAAGCCCGAGCGCCGAGCCGATCTGCCCGATCGCAAAAACCCCGGCCGCCAGCGCCAGCGCACCGGCGACCAGCACGGGCCGCGCGCCGCGACGGTCGATCTGCGCGCCGACCACGGCAGCCGACGCCGCGCTGGTCAGATAGAAGCCGGTGATCGCGCCCGAGATCAGCGAGATCGACCAGCCGTGCAGTGCGCTGAGCGATTTCAGATAGACACTGGCGCCGAAGAGACCGAGACCCCATGCGAATGCGGCGGTCACGGTGCAGGCCGCGACCACGCGCCATCCATGGAAAGATCGGCCCAGTGCCGTCGGAGAATGATCGTTCAATGCAGGACAGTCGGAATGAAGTGGACGCCGAAGCAGGCGGGATCAGCAGGCATCGGCGGATTGTGTGCGCTGGCCCGATCCGATTCAAGCAAACAGGGCGTCGCGGGCCGTCCGATGGATGTGGGCCGTCTTATCGGCCGACATGACGCGATTGAATGGCACGGGACGCGGTAGAGTCGCGTTTCAGCCCATCGACTTTCGTCCATGCTGGCAGCAATCATTCGGGCGATGACCCAGGCGTGTGTCCCATGCGCCTGCCACCGGCCGCCACGTTTCGAGAGGCACCGGATATGTCGACTCTGTACCTCGTTGACGACCATGTGATCGTGCGCGAAGGCATGCGCGCGCTGTTCGAGGCTGCCGGCTTCGACGTCATCGGCGAAGCGGGAGATCTTGCCGTTGCCAGTGCCGAGATTGCCAGGCTGGTGCCCGATGTCGTGCTGCTCGATCTGCTGCTCGGCGAGCATTCGGGCCTCGATCTGTTGCGCTCGCTCCAGCAGAGCAAGTCGCCTTCGCGGGTGATCGTGCTGACCATGTCGGATCAGGCGCGCTACATCTCGGAGGCGGTGCGGCTCGGTGCCGCCGGCTACGTGCTCAAGGGCTCCGACGGGGCCGAGGTCGTGCGGGCGATTCACGATGTGCTGGGCGGGCGACGTCACTTCAGCGGGCCGGTCGCCGAGCGGCTGGTCGATTCGATGGGCTCGCCGCAGCACGCCAATGCGCTGGCCACGCTGTCGACGCGCGAGCGTCAGATCCTCGAACTGGTGGTCCGGGGCAACTCCAGCGCGGCGATCGGCGCCAGTCTCACGCTGTCCCCCAAGACGGTGGACACCTACCGCAGCCGCCTGATGGCCAAGCTCGCCGTGCGCGATCTGGCCAGCCTCGTGCGCCTGGCAGTGCGTGAAGGCGTGATCGATTCGGATCGTCAGACATGACGTCCGCACTGCTCGAGTTTCCGCGCATCGACGGGGTCGACGCCGTCCATGGATTGCGCTCTGTCGGGGGCAATTCGGCTGTCTACCACCGTCTGCTGCTGGTGTTCGGCGATCAGCACGAAGGCGATGCTGCGCGGCTGGCCGCCCTGCTGGCGGCTGGTCGACGGGTCGATGCCGCCAGGCTGGTGCACAAGCTGCGTGGCAGTGCGCTCGTGCTGGGCGTGGTGCTGATCGAGGGTGAAGCGGAAAAGATTGAACGGGGGCTCTCCCGGTTCACACAGGTCCAGTGCGATGCCGCGGTCGAGGCCCTGGGCCGGTCGCTGGCGGCCGTCGCGGCCAGCATCCGCCGCGTGTTGTCGACTTCGGGCGGCTGATCCGGTCGATCCGGCTCATCCGGCTCATCCGGCCGATCCGGACTGCCGCACTGGCGGACCGCCGGACCGTTCAGGTCTTCGGACCCGGAGGTGGCGCAGTCCCGCCGAACAGATCGTCCAGCCTGCTTCGTGCCTGCTCCGCGCCACCCGGGCTGGCCGGTTCGCTGGGGTACTCCTCGGCGATGCGGTCGTCGAAGTAGCTGCCCGGGTTGGGCGAGGCCAGCAGGCGTCGCCAGACCTCGTCGGGCACGCCCTTGTAGACCCGCATCGAGCGGTCGCCAAAGAGGATCTCGAGCCGCTGCTGGCGCGGATCGTAGCCGGCGCTGCGCAGCCGTGCGCCGGTCAGCTTGCGATGTTCCATGTCGGCTCCTCGGGGGATCGATTCGGTGAAGTCCCGATCGACTGCGGCCGCTCGCGGCGCGTCGGGCCATCGGGGGATCCCCGCATAATAGAGCGCCCCCGCCGTCAATCGGAGTTCCCGATGCTCTCACCCGTTGCAACGATCCCGCTGCGTCAGCAGGTCGCCGATGTGCTGCGCCAGAGCACGGGCGCGCAGGCGCTGCTTGAACGCGCACACGCGCGCGCGCTCGCTTGCCAGGACCTCAATGCGCTGGCCCATGTCGACTGGGACGCGGCCCGTGTGCAGGCGCAGGAACTCGACCGGCTGGCCCGCGAGGCGCCCGGCGCATGCGGACCGCTGCATGGCCTGCCGATCTCCATCAAGGACCTGTTCAATGTCGCCGGCATGCCGACGCGTGGCGGCACCCGTGCCGCGCTGCCCGACCTGGGCCGCCCCGAGGCGGAACTGGTGTCGCGACTGCGTTCGGCCGGGGCCCTGATCTTTGCCAAGACCAACATGCACGAACTGGCGCTGGGCGCGACCGGCGAGAACGTCTGGACCGGGGACGTGAAGAACCCCTTCGACCCGGCGCACCAGGCCGGCGGGTCGTCCAGCGGAGCGGCGGTGGCCGTGGCCACCGGCATCGGTGTCGCCGCGGTGGGCAGCGACACCGGCGGTTCGGTGCGGATTCCGGCTGCGTTCTGCGGCGTCACCGGATTCAAGCCGACCTACGAGGCAATCCCGCTGGCGGGTGCGCTGTATCTGTCCTTCACCTGCGACCACGCCGGTCCGATCGCGCCTGGCGTGGACGACTGTGCGCTGCTGTTCGAGGTGATGGCGGCGCGGCGCACCGGGCATGGCGAGGCGGGACACCGCCCGCGCCTGGCGGTGCCGCGTGCCTGGCTTGCTCCCCGCATGTCGGACGCCGTCGCCCAGGTGTTCGAGCCGCGCCTGGCCGCCTTGCGGGCGGCCGGAGCGCAGATCGACGACATCGAATTGCCGCAGCTGGCGCTCGCCTGGGAACATTACACACCGCTGGTGCGCGCCGAGGCGGCGTGGGTCCATCGGACTGCGCTGGCCGCCCGCGACCCCGGTTTTTCGGAGCTGGTGCTGGGCCCGCTGACGGCGGGGACCGCCATCTCTGCGGCGACCTACATCGATGCGCTGCGCGCACGTCAATCGGTGAGGACCGGACTGGGCGCGGCGCTGCGCCCGTACGATGCGCTGGTCCTGCCGACCTCACCGGTCCTGCCGCCGCTGCGGGGGCAGGTTGAGGTCGAGGTGGCCGGGGGGCGGATGATGAGCACGCGCGAAGCGGTGCTGGGCCAGACACTGGCCTTCAGCATGGCGGGGCTGCCGGCGCTGGCCATGCCGATGGGCGAGGTGGCGGGACTGCCGGTGTCGATGCAGGTCGTGGGCGCAGAGCACGCGGACGCCCATCTGCTGGCGCTGGGCCGCTGGCTCGAGCCGCTGATGCGGGCCTGAGCCAACTGCCGCAGTCACGAGCCGCTGCTGGCGTCCTGAGCTGAGCGGCCCGCCCTGACGTGCCGCCAGGGCAAGACAGAGCGCCTCTCAGACGATCACTTCGGAGCCATCCGGATGGCTCCATCCAGGCGGATCGTCTCGCCGTTG
>DAONCJ010000102.1:0-9579 GCA_035401985.1 Burkholderiaceae bacterium
GTGGCCAGCGACAGCACCAGCGTGCCCAGCGCTCGCTGCCCGCCGGGCAATGGCGGATGGGACTGCGCTGGCAGGGACATGACCGGACCGGACCTCTCGCGTGGGCGGGTTGAACTGGGCCGGTGCGCGTCGCGCGATGGCTGCGCAAAGTCTAGCAAGGTCGGTCCGACGGTCGTGTCGCGCCTATGTCGGGAATCGCCCGGTTCATCCGGTCCGCAGGGCAGCCTGTCGGTCTGTCGAACCTGATCAACGCAATCAGCGCCGCACTGCGTTAGATTCCACACTTCGATCGCCGATCGCGAATGTGCCTCGCGGGAATCCCTGTTGACTTTTCGAGCCCTGGTTGCAACCGACAGCCGCAGGACCCTCGCCCGCCTCCGGCGGCGGCATTGAGATGGCAACGTCGACTGATGAGATCCTCTCGGGGCTGCAGCAGGAGCAGCTGAAACGACATCGCCGCGTCGTCACGAGCTCGGTCGCGGGCGCGGGCGCCATGGCGACGATGCTGGCGGCGCTGCTCTGGGATGTCGCGCCGCGGCGCGATGTCTGGGCCTGGCTGGCGTGTCTGGGCCTGGCGCTGGGCGTGCGGATCGCCGTCCGGCTTGCTCACCGCCCGGCCGTCGAACGGCCGGGCGAGGTGTCGACCTGGCTCACTCGGTACCGCCTCAGCTTTGTGTTCCATGGCCTCACATGGGCCCTTGCGGGCATCCTGTTCCTGCCCGAAGCAGACACGGGACATTTCGAGCTGGTGACCCTGGCCCTCGCCGGCATCGTCACCGGCTCGGTGATCATCACGGCTTTCGATGTGATCGCCGCCCTGCTCTTCGCGCTTCCCGCGCTGGCGCCTCTGCTGATCCATCTGCTGCTGCGCGGGGACAATGTCAGCCATGGGCTGGCGTTCGCCCTGGTGATTTTCATGCTCAGCGCCTTCCTGGGCGCGGTGCGCGCGCAGCGCACGGTGCGCGAGACCATCGAGCTGCGCCTGGCCCAGGCCGAGCAAACGATGGAGGCGCTGCGCAGCGCTGCCCTGGCCGATGCCGCACGTCGGGAACTGGCCGACAAGCACCGCATTCTGGATGGACTGCTGCAGACCACGCGCCAGGGATTCTGGTTCACCGACTCGTTGGGCAAGACGACCGATGTGAACCCGGCCATGTGCGAACTGCTGGGCCGTCCGCGCGAAGACATCGTCGGCCGCGCGCTGGCCGACTTCTTCGAGCCATCCGAGCTGGACCCGGTGGCGGCCGAGCTGGACGCCCAGTGCGGCGGGCGGCCATGCTCTTTCGAGATCGGCATTCAGCGGCTCGACGGCACGCGCCTGCACTGCATCAGTCACTCCACGCCGATCCATGATTCGCGCGGCGAATTCATCGGGTCGATCGGGCTGTGGACCGATATCACCCTGCGCCGCCAGGCCGAAATCGAGCTTCGCACCTACGAGCTGCTGGCCAACTCCATCACCGATCCCGTCAGCGTGGTCGGCGAGGATGCGGTCTACCGGATGGTCAACGATGCCTGGTGCCGGCTGCTCGGCATGGCCCGGCAGGACGCGATCGGCCGGTCCAGCTCGGAGCTGATGCCCACCGTCATCAATAAGGACCGCCTGCGAGCTTTTCGCGAATGCATCGAGCACCAGCAGCCGCGCGCCACGCGCGGCTCGCTCGAACTTCCCGGCTTGTCGGGCAAGACCTTCGAGACCACCTATTACCCTTACTCCGATGAAGCGACCGGTGTGCGTTGCGTCGTGGTCGTGTCGAGGGACGTCACCGAGGAGGAGCGGGCACAGGCGGTGGTTGCCGCCAGCGAAGCCGAGCAGCGCGCGCTGCTCGAGGCGTTCCCCGGCTACATCACCCGCATCGACTCCAACAGTGTCTGCACCTACGCCAACCGCCGCGTCGCCGAACGGCTGGGAACGACTCCCGATCGGATGATCGGGCGAACTGTGCGTGAGCTGGCGGGCGAGGAAGGGGAGAAATCCTGGGTGCTGCTGCGGGCACGCACCCTGGCCGGCGAACAGGTCACCTACGAGCGCCGGCACGGCGATCCTGCGCAGGGCGGACTGACGGATCAGGTGACACTGGCTGCCGGCATCAATCCGGCAACCGGCGAACGTGTCGTGTATGCCTTCGGCATCGACATCACCGACCGCAAGCGTGCCGAGCAGGCGCTTCGCGACGCGAGCGAACAGCTGGGACAGAAAAGTCGGCAGTTGCAGGTGACCCTGGACAGCATCGCGCAGGGAATCGTCAGCGTCGAGCCGGACGGCCGGGTCGGCGTGTTCAACCGCCGGATGCTCGATCTGCTGGGCCTTCCGGAGACGCTGCTCGCCAATGGCGCGACCTTCGCGCAGGTGCGCCGCCATCAGATCACGCAGGGCGACCTCGACGAGGACGGCAGCTTCGTCGACGCCGGCGGCGTGCGCCAGCACTCGCGCGCGGACGACGGTGTGACGCGCTCGCCGGATGCCTATGTCCGACGCACGCGCACCGGGGTGCTGCTGGAAGTCCGCACCCGCCCGATGCCGGGGGGCGGGCTGGTCCGCACCTATTCCGACGTGACCCAGTATGTCGAGGCGCAGCAGGCCCTCGTGGCGGCGCGCGACGAAGCGCAAAACGCCAATCGCGCAAAGTCGCTGTTCCTGTCGCACATGTCGCACGAGCTGCGCACGCCGCTGAACGCCATCCTGGGGTTCGGTCAGCTGATCAGCTCGGACGCCGACCATCCCCTCAACGAGGCGCATCGCGAATATCTGCGCGAGATCCTCAACGGCGGCCGCCATCTGCTCAACCTGATCAACCAGATCCTCGATCTGGGCAGTGTCGAGGCCGGCAAGCTCAGCATGGACATCCTGGCGGTTCCACTGTCCGGCCTGATCGACGAATGCGTGAGCCTCGTGCGACCCCTCGCCGACACACACGGGGTCAACTGCCTGGCCAGCCTGCCCCCGGATTCGGACGGCACGGTGATGGCCGATCGCACGCGACTCAAGCAGGTGCTGCTCAATCTGCTGGGCAATGCGATCAAGTACAACCGGGCGGGCGGCACGGCCTCGGTCGACTGGCGGCCCGATGGCGATCATGTGCTGATCGGCGTGCACGACACCGGGCCCGGCGTCGCTCCGCACGACCAGGAGCGCCTTTTCCAGCCCTTCGAGCGCCTGAGTGCCGCGCAGTCTGCGGTCGAAGGCTCGGGCATCGGTCTGGCGCTCAGCCGCCGGCTGGTCGAGGCGATGGACGGTGAAATCCGCGTCGACAGTGTCCCTGGCGAGGGCAGCACCTTCTGGGTCAGGCTGCCGATGGCGCATCGGCCCGCGCCCTTGGACAAGGCCCTGCGGCACGAGCAGTCCCCTCCGCCTGCCGCGCCTGCAACGTCCGAGCGCAGCCGATCGGTGCTGTACATCGACGACGACCCCGTCAACGTCATGCTGATGCAGGCCATGCTGGAGCGAATGCCGGGTGTGCGTCCGCTCACTGCCGTCTCGCCGCACGAAGGGCTGACCCTGGCGATCCGCGAACAGCCTTCGCTGGTCCTGATGGACATCCAGATGCCGGAGATGGACGGCTTCGAGGTGCTGCGCCGCCTGCGCGCCGGCGACGGTACCCGGCACATTCCTGTGGTGGCCGTCAGCGCCAATGCGATGCCCGAAACCGTGAAGGCC
This sequence comes from Burkholderiaceae bacterium, assembly GCA_035401985.1. Taxonomy (GTDB): domain Bacteria; phylum Pseudomonadota; class Gammaproteobacteria; order Burkholderiales; family Burkholderiaceae_E; genus Quisquiliibacterium. The sequence goes on from DAONCJ010000102.1 coordinate 3,659, forward strand.
GGACTCGCGGCCGGCTTCCTTGCCTATCTCACCAAGCCGGTCGAACTCGATCTGCTGAGGGACACCGTCGAAGGGGTGCTTCGGGACTCCCCTGCTTGACATCCGCCGTGCCCTGACCGATGGTCCGAGGCAAACAACGACAGGATGGAGACACCATGAAACGACTGATTTCCGCAGCCCTGCTCGCCGTCGCGACGACGATCGGCGCATCCTCGGGCGCCCTCGCGCAGGAGTACCCCAGCAGGGCCATCAAGATCATCTCGCCCAGCGCGCCGGGCGGGCCGACCGACGTCAGCGCACGCATCATTGCGGACCGGCTGGGCCAGGTGCTCAAGGTACCGGTGATCGTCGAGAACAAGCCCGGCGGCACCGGCGCACTGGCTTTCGACATCGTCGCCAAGTCGCCCCCCGACGGCTACACGCTGACGGTCGGCTTCATCGCCGGACTGGTGTTCCATCCGATCATGAACAACAAGCTGCCCTTCGACGCGCAGAAGGACTTCACCCCCATCGCGCAGATCTCGTACAGCGGCAACGTGCTGGTCGTGCACTCGTCGGTGCCGGCGACCAACGTCAAGGAGTTCATCGCCTATGTGAAGGCCCAGCCCAGGCCGCCCAGCTACGGCTCATGGGGCAACGGATCGGGCGGTCACCTCGCCGGCGAGTTCCTCAAGTCGCTCACCGGCATCGACATGGTGCACGTGCCCTATCGTTCCACGTCTGCACTGGGCACCGACATGGCGGGGGGACACATGCTGCTGGGCGTGCTCGACACCACCAACACCATGAACCACGCCAGAACCGGCCGGGTGCGCCCGATCGCTGTCACCGGCCCGAACCGCTCGCGCGGTCTGCCCGATGTGCCGACGGTGATGGAGCAGGGGGTGAACTACTCCGCCGGCATCTGGACCGGCATTCTGGGGCCCGCCAACATCCCCAAGCCGATCGTCGAGCGGCTGAACCTCGAGATCGGCAAGATCCTGCGTGAGCCCGAGACACGTGAAAAATTCCTCGCGGCCACCGGCGAATACCCGGCACACACCACGGCGGCCGAGTTCGACAAGATCATCCGGGACGACTACAAGCTCTGGCGCGGCATCATCACCGACGCGAAGATCACGCTTTAGGCAGCGGTCACGGGCGGGCTGCGGGGCCCGCGCGCCGAACTTCAGGCCGGCGAGCCCGAGGGCACGGCAACCCCCAGCATCGCCAGCGTGTCCGCCCTCGCCTGCTCGTATTCGGCGGCGATCTCGCCGATCAGCCGCGCCGTGCTGCCCACCGACTTCACGATGCCCACGGTATGGCCTGCACTCCATAGATCGACCCAGCGCTTGGGCCCGCGCATCTGTCCGGCATAGGCACTGAACAGTTCACGCGACTGCTCCCTGGACACAGGCTGGGCGAGCGCCTCGGGGTCGAGCCCGCAGGCGATGATGGACGGCCGCAGGAAGTTCGCATCGATGCCGCTGATGCCGCGGGTGAGCTGGACATCATCGATGCCGCTGTCGACCAGCATGGTCTTGTAGCGGGGATCGGCCAGCGCCTCATCGGTGGCGATGAACCGGGTGCCCATCAGGCCGAGGTCGCAGCCCAGCACCTGGCTCGCCCACAGCGCCTGGCCATCGGAGATGCCGCCAGCCAGCACGAGCGGGCCGTCGTACATCGCCCGCACCTCGCGCACGAAGGACATGCCGTTGGCCCAGCCGGTCTGCCCGCCCGCGCCGGCGCTGAGCAGCACCAGACCGTCCACGCCGGAGGCCAGCGCCTTTTCGGCATGCCGGATGGAGCCGACATCGGCCAGCACGAAACAGCCGACGTCATGGAGCTTCTTCACGTACTTCTCGGGCGACCCGACGCTCGCCAGCACCATCTCGACCCGGTGCTTGACCAGCACATCGACGTCGGCATCGAGCTTGGCCGGGTCGGTGCGCATCAGCACGTTCGGGCACACCGGCGCGGTCGGCCGCTCGGCGCGCGCGCAGGTCTGCTCGATCTCGGTCAGCCAGGCGTCGAGCTGCTCGGGCTCGCGCGCGTTGACGGTGGGAAACGAGCCGATCACGCCGTTCACACAGGCAGCGGCGGTCAATTCGACACCGGAAATGCGCAGCATCGGTGCGGCGATCAGCGGCAGCCGCAGGCGCGAGGCGATCGAGGCGGGCAGGGGCAAGTGGGTCTCCGGAGAACGGGGCCGAGGCTGTGTCGCGGTCGAAAGCCGGACAGCAGCCCGTCGGGGTGATCAGGCGGTGGCGGCGGCCATTTCGCGGTCGATGCGAAGCGCACCTTCCTTGAGCATCGGAATCAGCTCGCGGCCATATTCGGTCGTGTCGCCGACCGGGTCGAATCCGCGGATCAGGAACGACGTGACGCCAAGCCGGTAGTACTTGAGCATCGCGTCGGCCACCTGCTGCGGCGTGCCGACCAGGCAGGACGTGTTGCCCTTGGCGCCCGTCGCGGCCGCGATAGGCATCCACAGACGCTCGTCATGGGTGTCGCCGCGCGCGGCGATCGCCAGCATGCGTTCAGCCGACTTGTCCTGGGCGGATCGCTTGAAGTTCACGCCCTCCAGATCGGCCAGGGCCTTGTGCGCCTTGTCCCAGGCCTGACCCTCGGTGGGCGCGATGATCGGGCGAAACGAGATGTTGAAGCCCGGCACGCGACCGAAGGCGGCGGCGCGGCGGCGGAAGTCGTCGATCCGCTCGGCAGTTTCGGCCAGCGGCTCGCCATACAGCGCGAACACGTCGCAGTGCTCGGCGCCCATGCTCAGCGCACCCGGGGACGAGCCGCCGAAGAACACCGGCGGATGCGGCTGCTGCAGCGGCTTGACCGCGCTCCAGGCGCCCTTGAACCGGTAGTAGGGCCCTTCGTGGTCGAAGGGCTTGCCCAGCGTCCACATCCGGCGCATCACGCTCAGGTACTCGGCGGCCCGCTCGTAGCGCGCGTCCTTCTTGAGGAAGTCGCCCTCGCTCTCCTGCTCCTGATCGCTGACGCCCGCGATGATGTGCAGCGCCAGCCGTCCGCCGGACAGATGATCGAAGGTGGCCGCGGCCCGTGCCGCCAGCGTCGGCGACACGATGCCCGGCCGATGGGCGATGAGGTAGGCCAGCGTGCGGGTGTGCGCCGCGGCGTACGACGCCACGTTGAAGCCCTCGGCGGACGACGAGTAGTAGCCGACCAGCACCATGTCGAAGCCGGCCGCCTCATGCGCCTGCGCGAACTCCTTGAGGAATGGCGCGGACACGCCGCCGCCGATGACATGCAGGGTCGTGCCCTTGGGGGGTTCGACGCCGATCATTCCGATGACACGCACTGGCATTGGCTGCTCCGTTTATTTCTTGGGTGGGTCAGGTGACAGCCGCATGGGCCTCCCGGCGATGCTACTGCGCATCGCCAGTCGCCAAGGCGAATGTCGATCTGAAAACTGAATCGGTGGCCGCGCGGCCTGCCTTACCCCGGGCCGCCTGCCGCCCGGTGTTCGGTGAGCGTGAACCCGGCATCGGTCGGGATGCACACGTACTTGCCGTCCGCCCGCGTCTCCATCCAGGGAAGGATCGGCACGATGGTGGAATTCAGCGTGCCCTCGAAGGCCTCGGCCACCGTCTTGTACTGCGCCAGCCGCACGATGTTGGACAGCGTCGGGAAGATGATGGTGCGGCGCTTTTCGCGCGCATCCTCGATCACCTGATCGGGGGTGATCCACACCGAATCGACGTTCTCATGGCCATCGTGACCGGCGATCTGGTCGGCCGGCACACGGGCCAGGTAGAAATGGGTGTCGAAGCGCTTGGGCATGAACACCGGCGTGATCCAGTGCGAGAAGTGCGCCAGGTTGTCGCAGGCCAGTTCCAGATCGCCCTCGACGAGCATGTCACCCAGCGTGAGGGTCTGCTTGTTCAGGCCCTCGCGCCAGCGATCGAGGTTGTCGTCGGCAGGCATGTCGGCGCCGCCCTTGCGGCGCGCCAGCAGGATGCCCGACTCCTCGAAGGCCTCGCGAATGGCCGCGGCGCGCAGCGTGCCCTGATCGGTCTCGGCCTTCGGGTAGGCGGACAGGCGCGAAATCACGCGCTCGTCGCGGTCCTGCTTGTCGACCTTGCCGCCCGGGAAAACCAGCGCGCCCGAGGCGAAGTCGATCTGGTGATGACGCACCACCATGAACACTTCCATTCCCTGCGGGGAGTCGCGCAGCAGCATGATGGTGGCCGCGTCCACCGGGGTGGCAACTTTGTCGTTCATCGCTCATTCCTCAAAAGGGCATCGGCCGGGGGCGGCCGCTGCCCCATTGTCGCGTCTCGTGCCGGCCCGCGTCAGTTCCGACGGCCCGGATCCGCCGGCACCGGCGATGCCAGGGTGTCGATTTTCGGTTTGCAGCCAAGCCGGCTCGCCAGCGGCTGCACTCCGTGCCAGCATGGCCGGCCACCCTCCGCATTCCCCTGGAAAGGCGTTCCGCATGCGCACCTCCTGGCCCCATTTCCTGCGCGGCGCCCTTGCCAGCGCTGCCAGCGCCCTGGCGCTCGTCTCTGCGTCGGCGCAGGCGCAGGCCGACGCCTGGCCCAGCGCCAAACCGATCTCCATCGTGATCACCTTCGGTGCGGGCAGCGGCTCGGACATCACCGCGCGCTTCCTGGCGCGCACGCTGAAGGAAACCCTGAACGCGAACGCGATCGTCGACATCAAGCCCGGCGGGGCCGGAATGGTCGGTGCGCAGTTCGCCGCCCGTGCCGCGCCCGACGGCTACACGCTGCTGATGGGCAGCGGAACGGTCAACGCGGCCAACTACCCGCTGTTTCGCGACCGCATTCCGTACTCGCCGACATCGTTCAGCACGGTGGCCATCCTGTACGTGTCGCCGGCGGTGATGTTCGTCAACAACGAGCTCACCGGCGAGACCTTCGCCGAGTTGTTCGCCTCGGCCGCGCGCCTGAACCGCAAGCTGAGCTGCGGCAGCGGCAACGCGGTCACCCAGGTCGCCTGCGAGATCCTCAAGCGCAAGACGGGCGCCGATCTGGTCAACGTGCCGTACAAGGGCAACGGCCAGTCGCTGACCGACCTGGCCTCCGGGCAGATCTCGATCGCCTTCGCCGACATGGCGGCCGCCGCGCCCCTTCTGGCGCGCAAGGCGATCCGTGCGGTGATGGTGCCGAGCAGCACCCGGATGAGCTCCCTGCCCGACGTGCGCACCGCCGCCGAGTGGGGGCTGCAGGACTTCGAGTTCCTGTCGTGGAACGGCCTGTTCGTGCCGGCCGGCACACCCCCGGACATCATCGCCAAACTGAACCAGGCCGCGCGCCATCTGCTCGACTCTCCCGAATGGGACAAGCAGCGCAGCGCCACCTCCGGCATCCGGGTGTCCGCCGACCTCGCCAGTTCGCGCGCCTTCGTCAACGCCGAGATCGCCAAGTGGGAGCGCTATGTGCGCGAGTCCGGCGTCAAGGGATCGGAGTGAGCCATGAACGACCCGACCCTGATCCTCTCCCGCACCGACGGAGCCACCGCCTGGCTGACCCTGAACCGTCCGGCCAAGCGCAATGCGCTGAACGATGAGCTGCTGGTCGAGTTGCGCGCCGCGCTCGACCGGGCCTTCGCCGACACCACCGTGCGCAGCATCGTGCTCGTGGGCGCGGGCGTGTGCTTCTGCTCCGGACGCGACCGCGGCAACGTCGGCAATGCCGACTCGGTCCGGGCCGTGATGCAGGATGGCTCGCTCGAAGCCAGTGTCAGCCTGTTCACCGAGGTGCTGAACCGCCTGCTGTACTCGCCCAAGCCGACGATCGCCGCGGTGCACGGCGTGGCCCTGGCCGGCGGCCAGGCCCTCACGCTGGCCTGCGACTTCGTGGTGGCCGAGCGCAGCGCGAAGTTCGGCAATCCCGAGATGCAGTTCGGTTTTCCGGCGGCGATGAATACGGTGCTGCTGGCCCATCACCTGG
>DAONCJ010000103.1:0-9561 GCA_035401985.1 Burkholderiaceae bacterium
ACCCCCACCTCGCGGTGCGTGATGATGCACTGGCGGTGCGGATGGACGAACTCGACCGGGTCTTCGATGGTGACGATGTGGCCGGCCGTGGTCTCGTTGCGATGGCCGATCATCGCGGCCAGCGTATTGCTCTTGCCCGAGCCGGTCGCGCCGACCACGATCACCAAGCCGCGCTTGGTCAGGGCCAGCTCGGCCAGAACGGCCGGCAGACGCAGCTGCTCGATCGTCGGGATCTCGCTCTTGATCGTCCGCAGCACGATCCCCACACGGCCCATCTGCATGAACGCATTGACCCGGAAGCGGCCGATGCCGCTGGGGCTGATCGCGAAGTTGACCTCCTTCTTCGATTCGAATTCGGTCGCCTGCCGGTCGTTCATCAGCGCGCGCGCCAGTTCGACCGTGTGCTGACTGGTCAGGGGCACGCTGGAGACCGGCGTCACCTTGCCGTCGATCTTGAAGGCGGGGGGAAATTCGGCCGTCAGGAACAGGTCGGAGCCGTTCTTGGCGCCCATCAGACGCAGCAGATCGTGAAGAAACTTGGATGCCTGTTCGCGTTCCATGGTGAATCCCTGGTTGTGTGGTGACCCGCCGGGCGGAGGGAGCGGCGGCCGTTCAGCCGGGGAAGTTGTCCTTGACCGCGGCTGCGCCGCGGGCCTCGGCCATCGAGATCTGGTTGCGACGGACAAGGTCCGTCAGGCACTGGTCAAGCGTCTGCATTCCGACCGAGGCGCCGGTCTGGATCGCGGCATTCATCTGCGCGACCTTGGCCTCGCGGATCAGGTTGCGGATCGCCGGGGTGCCGATCATGATCTCGTGCGCGGCCACGCGGCTGCTGCCATCCTTGGTCTTCAGCAGTGTCTGGGAGATCACCGCGCGCAGCGACTCGGACAGCATCGCCCGGACCATCTCCTTTTCGGCGGCCGGAAACACGTCGACGATCCGGTCGATGGTCTTGGCCGCCGACGAGGTGTGCAGCGTGCCGAACACCAGGTGGCCGGTCTCGGCCGCGGTCAGCGCCAGCCGGATGGTTTCCAGGTCGCGCAGCTCGCCCACCAGGATCACGTCGGGATCCTCGCGCAGCGCCGAGCGCAGCGCGTTGTTGAACGACAGGGTCTGGGGGCCGACCTCGCGCTGATTGATCAGGCAGCGCTTGGACTCGTGCACGAACTCGATCGGATCCTCGACCGTCAGGATGTGGCCGTAGAGGTTCTCGTTTATGTGATTGACCATGCCGGCCAGCGTGGTCGACTTGCCCGAGCCGGTCGGGCCGGTGACCAGCACCAGGCCGCGCGGCTGCATCGTGATCTCGGCGAAGATCTTCGGCGTCTTCAGCTCTTCGAGCGTCAGGATCTTGGACGGAATCGTCCGCATGACGGCGCCCGCACCGCGCTGCTGCACGAACGCATTCACCCGGAACCGCGCCAGGCCCGGAATCGCGAACGAGAAGTCGCACTCGAGGCTTTCTTCGTAAGCCTTGCGCTGCGAGTCGTTCATGATGTCGTAGATCATGCCGTGGACATCGCGATGCTCCATCGGCGGCAGGTTGATCCGGCGAACGTCGCCGTGCACCCGGATCATCGGCGGCAGACCGGCCGACAAGTGCAGGTCCGAGGCCTTGTTCTTGACGGCAAATGTCAGCAGTTCGGCAATGTCCATGTCTTCACACCTCAGTTGCGGTGCCGTCGATCGGCACAGGCCCGGCACTCACCCGGCCATCCATTCTCGAAGCACGCGCCTCCCGGTCAGGCAAGGCGCCCGGCGGGCAGTAGAATCGAGCGATGGACGGCGATACCACGTTGCAGCAGCGCTACGAGGCGGTCAGAAGCCGCATCGAAACGGCTTGCCGAATGGCGGCCCGCAGCCCGGACCAGGTCACGCTGCTCGCGGTCAGCAAGACGTTTTCGGCTGCGCGAGTGCTCGATCTGGCCGACTGCGGTCAACGCCGGTTCGGTGAGAACTATCTACAGGAAGCCATCGCCAAGATCAGCGAGTGCGCGATCCAGCGGCCGGATTGGCGGCTCGAGTGGCATTTCATCGGACCGATCCAGTCGAACAAGACGCGCCCGATCGCCGAGCATTTCGACTGGGTGCACAGCGTCGATCGCGAGCGGGTCGCACGTCGGCTCGCCGAACAGCGACCGACACACCTGCCGCCGCTGCAGGTCTGCATCCAGGTCAACATCGGCGCAGAAGACACCAAGAGCGGTTGCGAGCCGCACGAGGCGTCCGCACTTGCGCACCTGGTCGCGGGACTCCCCAGCCTGCGCCTGCGCGGTCTGATGGCCATTCCGCGGCCCGAGACCGATCCTGCGGCACAGCAGGGGCAGTTCGCACGCGTGCGCGAGCTGTTCGAGCAGCTTCAGGCCGAGGGGCTGGCCCTGGACACGCTGTCGATGGGCATGTCGGACGACCTCGAGGCGGCGGTCGCGCAGGGCGCGACGATCGTGCGCGTGGGAAGCGCGCTGTTCGGGCGTCGCACGAAGGGCGCCGCCGAGGGCGACGCGACGGTTGCCTGACCGGTGACCCGGTCGGCGGCCTGATGGTGGGCCTGATGATCGGCCTGTGTTTGATCCGCCCGTTGGCCTGAGCGAGGGACTCGCCGGCCGGCATCGCGCCAGAACGGCGCGAGCGGATCAGACGGCCTGCATCAGGCCATCGCCTTCAGCGCAGCAGCCAGACGGCTCTTGTAGCGCGAAGCGGCGTTCTTGTGGATGATTTTCTTGTCGGCGATCGTGTCGATCACCCCTTGTGACGAGCGGAACACCGCGGTAGCAGCCGCTTTGTCTCCTGCCGCGATGGCCTTGCGAACCGACTTGATGGCGGTGCGCATGCGCGAGCGCAGCGTGGAGTTGTGAGCGTTCTGCTTGACCGCCTGGCGGGCACGCTTTCGGGCGGAGGCAATGTTGGCCATGCGAAAATCCTGGATTCGACGGTTCGGGGAGTGCGGCCTGCACCTGATCAGCCTCGAAGGGGAACTGACGCAAGCGCTTGGGTGGCGATCAACCTGCTTGTAAAAGCAACGAGACAGCCGGCCGAAATACGGAAAGCCTTGGATAATAAGACATTTTTCCCGCCCTGCGCAAGCGGCGCGGCCACGACAGACTTCTGAAGCGCTCCCTGATGAATCTCCTGCGTGCCCTGGCCACCGTCAGCGGCCTGACCCTGCTGTCGCGCATCACCGGTCTGGTGCGCGAGAACCTCACCGCCACGCTGTTCGGTGCGTCGGCGCTGACCGATGCGTTCTTCATCGCCTTCCGGCTGCCCAACCTGCTGCGGCGGCTGTTCGCCGAAGGGGCGTTTTCACAGGCCTTCGTGCCCATGCTGGCCAAAGCGCGGGTGGAGCAGGACGAGGCCGGGTTCCACGGCTTCGTCAGCCGGATCGCCACCGTGCTGTTCTGGTCGCTGATCGTCGTGTCGGTGGCCGGCGTCGCGGGGGCGCCGGCGCTGGTCTGGCTGACCGGCTCGGGGCTGGCGCGGGATCCGCAGGCCTTCGATGCGGCGGTCGTCATGACGCGCTGGATGTTCCCCTACATCCTGTTCATCTCGATGGTCTCGCTGTCGGCGGGGATCCTGAACTCATGGCGCCAGTTCGCGATTCCGGCGTTCTCGCCGGTGCTGCTGAACCTGAGCTTCATCTTCACGGCGCTGCTGCTGTCGGACTGGTTCGATCCGCCGGTCTATGCAATGGCCGCCGGTGTGGTGCTGGGGGGCATCGCGCAGCTCGCCATCCAGGTGCCGGCGCTGATGCGCATCGGCATGCTGCCGCGCATCGGCTTCGATGTCCGGGCGGCGTTCGCCGACCCCGCGACCCGCACGCTGCTGGGCCGCATGGCGCCCGCCGTGCTCGCTGTGTCGGCAGCGCAGATCAGCCTGATGATCAACACGCACATCGCGTCGCGACTGGCCGCCGGCAGCGTGTCGTGGATCAACTTCGGTGACCGGCTGATGGAGTTCCCCACCGCCCTGCTTGGCGTTGCGCTGGGCACGGTGCTGCTGCCCAGCCTGTCGCAGGCCAGCGGCAAGGGGGACGAGGCCCGCTATCGTGAACTGCTCGACTGGGGGCTGCGCCTGGCGCTGGTGCTGGCCGTGCCCTGCGCGCTCGGCCTGGCCCTGATGGCCGAGCCCCTGACCGCGCTGATCTTCCACTACGGAAAATTCCGTGCGGTGGACGTTCAGATGACTTCGCGGGTCATCGAGGCCTATGCGCTCGGCCTGCCGGGGCTGATCGCCGTCAAGGTGCTGGCGCCCGGCTTCTTCGCCCGCCAGGATGTGCGCACGCCGGTGCGGATCGCCCTGCTGGTCCTGGTCGTCACCCAGATGCTGAACCTGCTGATGGTGCCCTGGCTGGCTCATGCGGGGCTGGCGCTCTCGACCTCGCTGGCCGCACTGCTCAATGCCGGACTGCTGATGACGGGCCTGATCCGCCGGGGCGCCTGGTCGCCCGGCACAGGCTGGTGGCGGCTGGGCGGCCAGGTCGCCCTGGCCGGCGGCCTGATGGCCACCCTGCTGGCCCTGGTCGTGCCCCGTGTCGACTGGACGGCGCTCGGCAGTCAGCCGCTGCTGCGCGCCGCCGGCGTGCTCGGGCTGGTCGCGGCGGGCGGACTCGTCTATGGCGTCATGCTGCTGGGCTGCGGACTGCGGCCGCGTCAATTCCTGAGGAGAGAACCATGAACATCACATTCGTCGGCGGCGGCAACATGGCCAGCGCCCTCATCGGCGGGCTGCTCGGCCGCGCGCGGCCCGGCGCCGCCGGTGGCAGCACAGACACGCCGCGGATCACCGTGATCGATCCTGAACCCGCGCAGCGCGAACGGCTGGGCCGCGAGTTCGGCGTCTCGGCCGTGGCCGGGCTGGCACCCGGGGCCGCGCCGTGCGACGTGCTGGTGCTCGCCGTCAAGCCACAGCAGATGCGCGAAGCGCTGGCTCCGCTGGCAGCCCACGCCCGCCAGGCGCTGGTGATCAGCGTGGCAGCCGGCATACGGGCCGCCGATCTCGCGCGCTGGCTGGGCGGCCACACGCGCGTGGTGCGCACGATGCCCAACACGCCGGCGCTGATCGGTGCCGGCATCACCGGCCTGTGGGCCTCGCCCGAACTGCCTCGGGCCGACCGCGAACTCGCCCAGCGCATCGTGAACGCGGTCGGCGAGTCCCTGTGGGTCGAGCAGGAAGCAATGCTCGATGCGGTCACTGCCATCAGCGGCAGCGGGCCGGCCTACGTGTTCTTCTTCATGGAGGCGGTGCATGCCGCCGCCGTCCGACTCGGGTTCACCGACGAAGCTGCCCGTCAGCTCACGCTGGCGACATTCCGCGGCGCGGCGGCACTGGCCTCCAACTCGACCGATCCGATCGCGGTGCTGCGCGAGAAGGTGACCTCCAAGGGCGGCACCACCGCGGCCGCACTGGCCGTGATGCAGGAGCGCGAGCTGGCGGCCCACGTCGGCGACGCGGTGGCTGCCGCATGCCGGCGGTCCGTCGAACTGGCGGACGAGTTCGGCCGGGATCCGGGCTGACCGGCTGGCGGGTCGTGCACTGTCGGGGTCGCCGCCAGGCGCCTTGCCGGGCCAGCAGGTGCGGCCCGGCGCGCGACGCTCAAGGCGCCTTGGCGACGTCCTGAGCCGGCACCACAGGCCGGCTCTTCTGCCACTGCATGTACAGCACGCCGGCCATCACCACGGCCCCGCCCAGCAGCTGTTCGGGGGTCGGCATGATGCCGAAAAGCAGCGCGATCAGCACCCCGAACACCGGCACGGTGTTCTGCCACAGCGAGCCCGCCGCCAGCCCGATCCGGTTCACGCCGATGTTCCAGGCGTACCCGCTCAGCGCGGTCGAGAAGACCGCGGTGATCAGCAGCCAGACGATGGCCCACCGATCGACCACCAGCAGCGGCGGCCCCGTGACGCCGGTCGCCCACATCAGAAGCCAGCAGCCGATCATCCAGGGCAGCGCGCCGGTGATCGCGACCAGTGTGCGGCGCAGCTGCGTGACGCCCGGCGCGAAGAAGCGCTGGGCGTAGATCGAGTACAGGGTCCAGCACACCAGCGCGAGCACCAGCAGCGGCTCGCCACCTTGAAGCCGCAGGCCCTGGCCGGTGTCGGTGGCGCGGCCCCAGATCGCGATGCCGGCACCGATCAGCGTCAGCACGGCCGCGCCGATGAAGCCGCGCTCCAGGCGGGCGCCGGTCGCCAGTCGCATCGTGAGTGCGGCGTAGACGGGCACGCCGGCAATGATGGCGGCCGCGGTGATCGGATGGGTGAACTTGAGCCCCAGGTTGTAGAGCATGAAGAAGCCGGCCATCAGCCCCGACATCAGTGCGTAGCGCCCCGGCGTCAGGCCCAGTGCCGGGCGTTCGTTCTCGCGCGTGAAGCGCCACAGCAGGGCGAGCACCCCGGTGGCCAGCATCACCCGTATCGCCGCCATGAAGAACGGATCGAAGGCGGTGAACAGCCGCGCGGTCAGGGGCAGGTTGGCACCCCAGAAGACGCAGGCGAACAGGTAGCAAAGCACTCCCTGGTTCATGGAATCAGGTACTCCAGCAGCAGGCCCGCGAAGACCGCGGCACCGAACCAGTTGTTGTGATTGAAGGCCCGAAAGCAGCCCTCGCGACCGCGATCGCGGATCAGCGTGTAGTGGTAGACGGCCATGCAGGCGGCCACCGCCAGGCCGCCGTAGTAGAAGGGCCCGAGTTCTTCGAGCCAGCCGGCCAGCGCGAGCAGCGCCAGCGTCGCGCAGTAACTGATCATCACCGCCAGCACGTCGAAGCGTCCGAAGGTGATGGCGGCCGTGCGGATGCCGATGCGCAGGTCATCGTCACGATCGACCATCGCGTATTCGGTGTCGTAGGCCAGCGCCCAGAAGATGTTGGCGGCAAGCAGCACCCACACTGTCTCGGGCAGGCGGTCCTGCACCGCCGCGAAGGCCATCGGAATGCCGAAGCCGAAGGCAATTCCCAGGTAGGCCTGGGGCAGCGAAAAGAAGCGCTTGGTGAAGGGATAGCTGGCCGCCAGGAACGCCCCGACCACGGCGAGCGCCCAGGTCAGCCGGTTCAAGGGCACGATCACCATCAGCGCGATCAGCGAGAGCACCACGAATACCGCCAGCGCTTCCCAGGGCCGGATCAGGCCCGCGGTGAGCGGCCGGTCCCGGGTGCGTTCGACATGGCGGTCGAAGTCGCGGTCGGCCCAGTCGTTGATCGCGCATCCGGCCGAACGCATCAGCACCGTGCCGGCGATGAACGCGAACAGAAGGTAGGGATCCGGCTCGCCGTGCGAGGCGATCAGCAGCGCCCACAGCGTCGGCCAGAGCAGCAGCAGGATGCCGATCGGTCGATGCAGCCGCACAAGGCGCCAATACAGCGAGATACGGCCGGGAACGGTGTTCGGTGTCGCCAGGCTCATCGGGGGAGTGGATTCGGGTGGTCTGCGGGCCGGGGCCGGCGCCGGCGCCGTGCGAGACAGGCGCTGCGCGGGAGTGCCGACTTTAGCGCAATCGTGCGCGCAGGGTTTTTGCATCGCCGGGCAGCTTTCGGCATCAATGAAAAAAGCCCGCCAGGGCGGGCTCGAAGGACTTGCTCCGGCTCGCCCGCGATCAGTTGCCGCGAGCTGTCGCCGGTTCGAGGATGCTTATTTTTTGCTGGCCTTGTCGTCGGCCTTGTCCGCTGCCTTGGCGGCTTTTTCCGCCTTGTCGGCGGAAGGCTTTGCCGCCTTGTCGGCAGTCTTGTCTGCTTTGGCTGCCTTTTCGGCAGCCGCTTTGTCGGCTTTGGCGGCAGCGGCCTTTTCAGCCTTGGCGGCCTTGTCCGCAGCAGCCTTCTCGGCTTTGGCGGCCTTCTCGGCGGCCTTGTCAGCAGCTTTGTCCGAACCCTTGTCGGCAGCCTTGTCAGCGGCCTTTGCGGAGGACTTGTCGGCAGACTTGTCGGCAGCTTTCACGGCAGACTTGTCGGAGGCTTTCTCGGTCGCCTTGTCAGCGGCCTTTTCCGCCGCTTTGGGCGCCGCCTTGTCAGCCGCCTTGTCAGCCGCCTTGTCCGCAGCCTTCGCCGGCGCGGGCGCCGAAGCGGGCGCTGCCGACTTCTCCGCCGCCTTGTCGGCCTTCACCGCCGATTTGTCGGCCGCCGCGGGCCGCGTGTCGCGCACCGCGCCTTTGCCACCGCCGACGACGAGACCGCCGTCGACCATCTTCTTCACACTGGTCTCGCCGATTCCCTTGACGCGCTCCTGGAGATCGTTGGCGTCCTTGAACGAGCCCTTCTTGCGCTCTTCAATGATCTTGGCCGAGATGGCGGGCCCAATGCCCTTGATGGTTTCGAGTTCGGCCTGCGAGGCCGTGTTGACATCGACCGCAGCCATGGCAATGCCAAGCGCGGCAAAAAAGGCCATCAGGGCCAGCAACAGCTTTTTCATGGAATGTTCTCTCTGGGTTGGAACCGGTGGATCGGGTAGGTTGCGAACGCCCTTGGCCCGAGCTGCGCTCATTGGCATTAACGTGGGCCGACGGCCATGCGTTGACATCGACACCCGACGGGTGGTCGATCAGCCGTGGTCGGCCAGCCAGTTCACGTAGCTCGCCACGCCCTGCTGAACCGTCATGAAGGAGTGGTCGCAGCCGGCGGCGCGCAGGACGGTGGTGTCCGCCTGGGTGAAGCTCTGGTACTTGCCCTTGAGCGCATCGGGGAACGGCGCATAGCGGACCAGCCCCTGCGCGACCAGATCTTCGAGGGGCAGCGGCGGCTGCCCTTCGCGGGCCCGCAGTGTGTTGACGACCGCCATGGCGATGTCATTGAACGGCTGCGCGCGTCCGGTGCCGGCGTTGAAGATGCCGTGGCTGCCCGGGCGATCCAGGAAGTGCAGGTTCAGGGCGACGACGTCGTCGACGTGAATGAAGTCGCGCGACTGCTGCCCCGCCGCCCAGCCGTCCCAGCCGTCGAACAGCCGGACGTGCCCTTCGGCGCGAAACTGGTTGAAGCTGTGAAAGGCGACCGAGGCCATGCGCGCCTTGTGCGACTCGCGCGGGCCGTACACGTTGAAGTAGCGCAGTCCGACCAGTGTGCCCGGCGACTGCGTGTGCACGCGGCGCACCACCTGGTCGAACAGGAACTTCGAATAGCCGTAGACATTGAGCGGCCGCTCGAAGGCGCGGTCCTCGACGAAGCGTTCCGACCCGCCGTAGACCGCCGCCGAAGACGCATAGATGTACGCGATGCCATGGCGCCGCGTGAACTCGAGCAGCCGCATCGAGTACCGGTAGTTGTTCTCCATCATGTAGCGCCCGTCGGACTCCATCGTGTCCGAACAGGCGCCCTGATGGAGGATCGCCGATGCACCCGCGAACTCATCGAGCCGCGCCAGGAATTCCTGCTTGTCGAGGTAGTCGGCGATGTCCGCGTCGGCGAGGTTGCGGAACTTGTCCGCCCTCGTCAGGTTGTCGACCGCGATGATGTCGCGTTCGCCGCGCGCATTGAGCGCACGCACGAGGTTGGCGCCGATGAAGCCGGCCGCGCCGGTCACGATGATCACGATGCATCTCCAAAGAGTTCGGCCGGCGTCACTGCCGCGGTCCCCAGCTTGCCCA
>DAONCJ010000104.1:0-9557 GCA_035401985.1 Burkholderiaceae bacterium
CCAGCAGCAGGTCGACCCCGCCCTCGATCAGCGCGCGGGTCTGCGCGGCATAGGCGACGCGCAGTTCGTCGAAGGTGACGTTGCGCGCGCCCGGGTCGTTCACATCCGGCGAGATCGACGCCGTTTTGGGCTGCGGACCGAGCGCGCCGGCCACGTAGCGCGGCTTGTCGGGCGTGCTGAACTTGTCGCAGGCCGCGCGCGCGAGCCGGGCCGAGGCCAGGTTCATTTCGTCGGCCAGATCGGCCAGGTGGTAGTCGCCCTGGGCGATGGTGGTCGCCCCGAAGGTGTTGGTCTCGATGATGTCCGAGCCGGCCGCCAGGTACGCCTCATGGATCTCGGCGATGACCTGCGGCTGCGTGAGCGAGAGCAGCTCGTTGTTGCCCTTCACATCGTGCGCGAAGCCGGCCAGCCGCTCGCCGCGGTACTGCTCCTCCGACAGCTTGTAGCGCTGGATCATCGTGCCCATCGCACCGTCGAGGATCAGGATGCGGCGGGCGAGTGTCTCGCGCAGCATGGCCTCCAGCGGCGATACGGGCGACTGGCGGGGCGTGAAGGCGCGGGGGGTGAAGGCAGCAGGTTTCATTGCGCGATTTTACCGGGCCGCCGGCCGTGGCCGGGGCAAGTCCGCGGCAGGCGGCGGATTTGAGGGGGCGGACAGTGCGCCGTCCTGTTGCCGCGGCGCCGCGAGCTGGCTGCCCTCCTCCTGCAGCCAGCCGATGAAGGCGCGCTCGTAGCGGCGCAGCAGCCGGCCCTTGCGGTAGGCAACGCGCGTGATGTTCAGAGGAAACAACGCCGTGGGCGCCGCGGCCACCCGCCAGAGATCGCCCTCGCCCTCCGGGCGCATCGCCATCTCGGTGACGATGCCCACGCCCAGGCCGAGACCGGCATAGGCCTTGATCACGTCGGCGTCCGAGGCTTCCAGGACCACATCGGGCGTGAGGCCAGCGGCAGTGAAGGCCGCGTCGATGCCGGTCCGGCCGGCAAACTGGGCATCGTAGGTGACCAGCGGGTAGCCGGCCAGCACCGACAGGTCGAGCTGCGCATGCCCATGCACCGGGTGCGCCGACGGCGCGATCACGCAGTGATGCCAGGAGAACAGCGTCTCGCTCTCCAGCTCGTCGACCTTCCCCAGCAGCTCGGTCGCCACGCCCAGGTCGACCTCGCCCGCGCGCAGCATCGCCACGATCTGCGCCGGGCTGCCCTGCCGCAACTGCAGCCGCACGCCCGGAAACGCCTCGCGCAGGCGCACCACCGCGGGCGGCAGCACATAGCGCGCCTGCGTGTGGGTGGCGGCCAGGCGCAGCACGCCGGTGTCGGCACCGCGCAGTTCACGCCCTACGGACTTGAGGTTTTCAGCCTCGGTCAATAGGCGCTCGGCGATGGCCAGCACCTCGTGGCCCTCGTCAGTGATGGCGGTCAGGCGCTTGCCCTGGCGCACGAAGACCTGCACCCCCAGTTCGTCCTCCAGCTCGCGGATGGCCTTCGAAAGCCCCGGCTGCGAGGTGTGGAGCGCCGCCGCGGCCTGGGTGAGGTTCAGGCCGCGCAGCGCGGTTTCGCGCAGATAGCGCAACTGTTGCAGGTTCATAGGGAACAGTGTGCCCGCGCCTGCGCGGCCGGTCGACGATTGGCCGGCTTTGCGTGTTCTTATTCAGAATGACGATAAGGAAATCACCCAGACGGAGGCTGAACATGCCCGACATCGACTTCGACGCCATCCCGCGCGACCGGCTGCCCGCGCTGCTGCACGCCGCCCCGAAGGCCGAACTGCACATCCACATCGAAGGCTCGCTAGAGCCCGAGCTGATCTTCCGGCTGGCGCGCCGCAATGGCGTGACGCTGGCCTTTCCCAGTGTCGAGGCGCTCCGCGCGGCTTACGCCTTCACCGACCTGCAGAGCTTCCTGGACATCTATTACGCCGGCGCCAGCGTGCTGCTGACCGAGGCGGATTTCTTCGACATGACCTGGGCGTATCTGCAGCGCGCAGCCGCCGACAACATCGTGCACGCCGAAATCTTCTTCGATCCCCAGACCCACACCGCGCGCGGCGTCGACATCGGCACGGTGATCCGCGGCCTGCACCATGCCTGTCAGCGCGGCCATGCGGAGCTGGGCATCAGCGCCTCGCTGATCCTGTGCTTCCTGCGGCACCTGACCGAGGACGACGCCCTGGCCACGCTGGAAGCAGCACTGCCCTACCGTCATCAGTTCATCGGCGTGGGGCTGGACAGCAGCGAGCGCGGGCATCCGCCGGAAAAGTTCAAGCGCGTGTTCGACCGGGCGGGCGAACTGGGGCTGCACCGGGTGGCGCATGCCGGGGAGGAGGGACCGCCCGCCTACATCGAGGCGGCCCTGGATGTGCTGAAGGCCGAGCGCATCGACCACGGGGTGCGCTGCCTGGAAAGCCCTGCGCTGGTGCGCCGCCTGGCCGACGCGTGTGTGCCGCTGACGGTGTGCCCGCTGTCGAACGTGAAGCTTTGCGTGTTCCCGGCGATGGCGCAGCACAGCCTGCCCGCGCTGCTGGATGCCGGGCTGTGCGTGACGCTGAACAGCGACGACCCGGCGTACTTCGGCGGGTACCTGAATGCCAACTTCGCGGCGGTGTTCAAGGCGTTGCCGCAGTTGGGGGCGCGGGAGGCCCATCAAATGCTTCGGAACGGGTTCGAGGCGAGCTTTGCGACGCGGGCGGCGAAGGACGGATGGGTGGCGGGGCTGGATCGGGTGTTTCGAGGCGCCCGCTGACTCACATCCGCTTCATCATCCCCAGCACCCGCCTCGCCAGCGGGCTGTACGGCGGCAAGAACAGCTTCATGCCGTTCAGCCGGGCCTGCCGGAAGATCGGCTTCATCTTGCTGAAGGTCTCGAAGCCCCAGCGGCCGTGGTAGTGGCCCATGCCCGAGGGGCCGACTCCGCCGAAGGGCATCGATTCCTGGGCCACATGCAGCAGGGTCTCGTTGATGCAGACTCCTCCGGCATGGGTGTCTTCCATGGCGCGGGCCACACGCTGACGGTCGTGGTCGAACCAGTACAGCGCCAACGGGCGCGGGCGCGCCTTGATGAAGGCCAGCGCCTCGTCGACATCGCCATAGCCGATCAGCGGCAGCAGCGGCCCGAAGATCTCGTCGCGCATCACGCCGCTGTCCGCGGGCGGGTCGACCAGCACGATCGGGGCTAGGCGATGGCCGGCGTCATCGCGGACGGCGCCCTCGAACAGCGCCTCGGTCCTGCTGCCACGCGCCACCGCCTCGTCGAGGTCGCGCGTCAGCCGCTCGTACTGGCGCGCATTGACCACGCTGCAGTACCCCCGATCGGCGAGTCCGCCGGGCACCATCGTGCGGACCTGGCGGCGTGCCTCGGCGACGAATTCATCGATGCGCCCGCGCGGCAGCAGCACGTAGTCGGGCGCGATGCAGGTCTGGCCGGCGTTCATCAGCTTGCCCGCCAGGATGCGCTGGACCGCGTGCTCCATCGGGTAGTCCGGCGCGATCACCGTCGGCGACTTGCCGCCTAGTTCCAGCGTCACCGGGGTCAGGTTGCGTGCCGCCGCGCCCATCACCAGGCGACCGATCGAGGTCGACCCGGTGAACAGCAGATGGTCGAAGGGCAGCGCACTGAACTGCGCGGCCACGTCCGGGCCGCCTGTGATCACCGTGATCTCTTCGGGGGCGAAGGCCCGCGCACACAAGGCCTGGAACAGATCGCCAAAGGCCGGAGATGCCTCGGACACCTTGACCATCACCCGGTTGCCCGCCGCCAGCGCAGCGGCCATCGGCCCGATCGCCAGGTACAGCGGGTAGTTCCAGGGCACGATGATGCCGACCACGCCCAGAGGCTGGGGCATGACCTGACCGGAAGCCGGCAGAAACCAGCGGCCGACGCCGGCCCTTCGCGGCTTCATCCACCCCTTGCCATGGCGCAGCGCACCGCGGATCTCCTCGAGGCTGGGCCAGATCTCGGCAAGTTCCGTCTCGATGGCGGGGCGACCGCCGAAATCGCGGTCGATCGCCTCCTTGATGGCGGCTTCGTTGTCGCGCACCAGGTCGAGCAGGCGTCGCAGGCGGTGTGCGCGCGCATCCCACGGGGAGTACGGCGCGGCAGCGAAGGCGGCGCGCTGCGACTCGAAAACCGATTGCAGGGAATGGGGCAGGTCGTTGGCGTTCATGGCCACAGTTTGCCCAAGCGCAAAGCGCCGGTCGACCTTCTTCGTGGGAACGCCGCTCTAAAACTGCGCCAGGCCGGCCTTGCCTGGGGTCGCGTCCATCCAATCCAGGATCGCCCCATTGAGCTCGACCGGATACACATGGCTCAGATCGGCCACTTCGCGATACGTGACATCTGCCCCAGCCGCCTGCAGCGTGCTCGCCGCGCCGCGCGCCATGTCGACCGGGAACATCCAGTCCAGCGCGCCATGGACGATGTGGATCGGCAGGCGCCGCAGGCGCGCGCCGTCTGCCATCTCGGCCAGCATCGGGTGGAAGGCGGCGCTGACCGGTGCAAGGTGCGTGAACGGCGACTCCGGCTGGAGTCCCGACACGTACGCGAAGGTTCCGCCATCGCTCATGCCGGTCAGCAGCACTCGCGTGGGGTCGACAGGCCACTGCGAGCGCACGAAGTCGAGGATCTGGGCCAGATGAGGGGTGTCGTGGTCATCATCGGTCAGCGCCCAGGTGGGACCGAGCGAGGTGGGTGCCACGAGGATGGCGCCCCGGGTGCGCGCGTCGCGCAGCCAGCTCCAGAGGAAGCCCCGCCCTCGGCCGCCGCCGCCGTGCAGCGCCATGATCAGCGGATGCCCGCCCTCGGGCGCTGCAGTCTCGGGCACATACACCCACACCACCTGCCGTGAATCCGAGGCGTCACCGAAGGCCATCAGGCCGGTGTTGTCCGGCGATGGCACGAGCGTGCGGCGCTGCAGGGCCTCGTCGTCGCGACGGGCCGGATCGAGGAAGAACCGGTTGACCGGTGCGAACAGCCCGGCCAGCGGATACAGGGCCTCCAGCGCCCGGGGCATATGCCGCAGCGCCCGATACGCCGCGGGCATCGGCTCGGCGGACCGGGCCGCCGCCTGCAATCCGGTCAGCGCCGACACGGTCTCGTTGGCGGCCAGGTCGAGTTGGCGGCCCAGCGTGCCGAGATGCACCGGCCACGGGGCCTGTGCGGACATGGCCGCGTTCAGTCGCTCCAGCGGCGCCGACATCGAAGCGGCGAGTCCGCGCAACGCCCGGGGATGCAGGCGTCGCGCCACCGAGCCCAGCTCGTCGAGGCACAGCAGCAGCGCCTCGAGCAGTGGCGCGATCAGGTCGTCGTCAGAGTCGGTCATGCACGCCTCACCGGTAGATCAGCCCGGGCAGCCACAGCGCGAATGCCGGCACATAGGTGGTCAGCATCAGCACCACCAGCATGACCAGCACCATGGGCCAGATCGCTCGCGACACCGCGCCCAGCGACAGGCCCGAGATCGCCATGCCGACGAAGAGACAGTAGCCGATCGGCGGCGCGGCCATCCCGATCGCCACATTGGTGACGATGATCGAGCCGAAATGAATCGGATCGATGCCGAACTTCTGCGCCAGCGCGATCAGCAGCGGCCCGACGATCACCATCACCGCGATCTCGTCCATCACCGCACTGATCAGGAACAGGAACACATTGACCAGCATCAGCATCACCCATGGCTTCGTGATGCCTTCGGACAACCAGCCGGCCATCCGCAGTGCGAGCTGCTCCTGGGCGACCAGCCAGCCAAAACCCGACGAGGCCGCGATGATGAACATCACCACGGCGGTGATGCGCATCGCGCGCACGATCACGTCGGGCAGCTGCCGCCAGGTCATGCGCTTTTCGATGAACACGCCGACCAGCAGGCTGTAGACGCAGGACACGATGGCCGCCTCGGTCGGCGTGAAGGCGCCGCCGTAGATGCCGCCCAGCACGATCAGCGGCGCGGCCAGTGCCCAGACCCCTTCGCGCAAGGCGGCCCGTATCTCGGACCACGTCGCGCGCGGCTCGCGCGGGATGTCGTGGCGCAGCGCATGCACCGACGAGATCACCATCAGGCCGATGGCCAGCAGGATGCCAGGCCCGACGCCCGCCATGAAAAGACGAGCGATGGACTGCTCGGCGATGACGCCCCAGATCACCGCCGCGATCGACGGCGGAATGAGCGGGCCCAGCACGCCGGCGCTGACCGCCAGCGCCGTGGCGAATGCCTTGTCATAGCCGCGTGCGACCATCGCCGGAATCAGGATGGCGCCGATGGCCGCCGTGGTCGCCGGCGCCGAACCCGAGATGGCCGCGAAGATGCAGGCCGACACCACGGTGACATGGCCCATGCCACCGGGCAGGTGGCGGACCATCACATCGGCAACCCTTATCAGCCGCTGCGACAGGCCACCGGCCGACATGATCTCGCCGGCCAGCATGAAGAACGGGATCGCCAGCAGGCTGAAGGACTGGGTGCCGGCGACCAGTGTCTGCGCCAGCAGGATCGGCTCGATGTCGGCCACCACCAGCACGGTGGCGGTCGTCAGCAGCAGCGCGATGGCAAATGGCACGCCGAGGATCAGCAGCGCGCCGAAGCCCAGCGACAGGATCAGCGCGGACTCAGACACGTTCGGGATCGATCGGTGGGGGCTCGTCGACGCGGCCGATCAGGGCGGACTCCAGCGCATAGAAGGCGATCAGCACGCCGCACACGAAGGCGCTGGCATGCAGCAGTTCGATCGGGTAACCGATGGCCGCGGACACCGAGCCGCGGGTGTCGGCCACATAGCGCCAGCCGGCCCAGGCCAGGAACACGCCGACCGCCACGGTGGCCAGGTGGATCAGCCGCTCGGACTCGCGCCGTGATCGCTTGGGCAGAGTGTCGAGCACCAGTGCCATGCGCACATGGAAGCCTTCGTGCACGCCCAGCGCCGAGCTGAGCAGCACGGTCCAGGTGAACAGACCGAGCGACAGCTCCTCGCTCCATGACAAGGTGATGTTCATGATGTAGCGCAGGCCCACCTGCAGCGCCAGCGCACAGGTCATCACCAGCACCATGATCACGACGAGCGCGCGCACCGCGCGCGCGCTCAGCGCGTTGAACCGGGCAAGCACGCTCACTTGACGGCGGCCAGCGCCTCGTTCATCAGCTCGGGGCCGATCGAGCCCTTGAACTTGTCATACACCGGCTTGACCGAGGCGCGGAAGGCCGCGATGTCGCCAACCGAATTGACCTTCATGCCCTTCTTGGTCAGCGTGTCGACCAGGCTCTTGGCATTGGCGCCCGCGGCCAGCCGCTGCGCCCCCACCGCCGTGCGGCCCGCCTCGCGCACCACCGCCTGGAGGTCGGCGGGCAGCTTGTCCATCGACTTCTTCGAGATCAGCAGCGCGATCATCGAGTAGGTGTGATTGGTCAGCGACAGGAACTTGGTGACCTCGTTGTACTTGGACGAGTCGATCACTGCGATGGGGATCTCGAGACCGTCGATGGTGCCCTGCTGCACGGCGGTGAAGGTTTCGCCCCAGGCCATCGGCACCGCATTGCCGCCCAGCGAGGCGAACATGTCGATGAACACCGGGTTCTGCATCACGCGGAACTTCACGCCCTTGACGTCGTCGGGCTTGGTGACCGGGCGCACGTTGTTGATCATGTGGCGAAAGCCGCCTTCCATGAAGCCCAGGTTGACGATGCCCTTGCCCTCCAGGCGCTTGGCCAGCGTGGCGCCGACCTTGCCGTCGAGTACCTTGTGAGCCTGCGCCTCGCTGGCATACAGGAAGGGCAGGTCATTGACCTGGAAGCCGGGCTCGATCTGCGCGATGACCGCATTCGTGATCACCGCCGCGTCGACCGTGCCGAATCGCAGGCCTTCGAGCATCGGCTTCTCGTCGCCGAGCTGGCGGTTGGGGAACAGCTGCACCTCGATGCGGCCATTGGACTGCCGCTCCACCGCCTGCTTGAAGGCGCGCGCGCCGGTGGCGTAGGGGTCCTGCGGGCTGTCGGGAGTGACCCAACCGATCTTCAGGACGTGCTTGGACTGGGCCATCGCCGGTGCGGCGTGGCCGAAGGCCGTCGCGACCAGTGCGGCGGCGGCGAGGGTGAGGAAGGATCGCTTCATGTTGTCTCCGGCGAGATGAAAGGACCGTCGAGCGACGGCGCTTTCAGAGTTGGGCGGCCGCTCACTTGGGAAGGCGGCATCAGAAACCGTACAGGCGGGCCGGATTGTGCACCAACACCTGCGTCTGCAGCCCGACGGTGGGCAGCCAATCCGGCACTCCATCGACCAGATCGCCATCGTTGGGCATCACGGCGACCGACGGGTGCGGCCAGTCGGTGCCCCACACCAGCCTTTGCGGATTGGCCGCCACCAGCGCCTGCGCGAACGGCGTCGCGTCGGCATAGGGATGCCCCAGCGCCGACATCCGGTAGGCGCCCGACAGCTTGACCCAGCAGCGGTCTTCGGACAACAGCCGCAGCAGTGCCTGAAAACCCGGGTGTGCAACGCCCAGCCGAGCGTCCAGATGCCCCATGTGGT
This sequence comes from Burkholderiaceae bacterium, assembly GCA_035401985.1. GTDB lineage: Bacteria > Pseudomonadota > Gammaproteobacteria > Burkholderiales > Burkholderiaceae_E > Quisquiliibacterium. Next base: position 8,511 of record DAONCJ010000104.1, read on the forward strand.
CGACCACCACCGGCACCGGGAAGTCCTTCCAGTCCTCGTACAGCGCCGCCTGGGCCGACACATCGATCAGCAGCTGCACATGCCAGCCCAGCGGGCGGATGCGCTCGGCAATGGCCCGCGCGCTGGCCAGCGGCGTGCCGCCCTTGAACAGCACATTGAAGCGCACTCCGCGCACGCCGGCCTGGTCCAGGCGGCGCAGTTCGGCGTCGGCGATCGACTCGTCGATGACGGCCACGCCGCGCATCCAATGGCGGTTGTCCTCGAGCGTCTCGATCAGCGACGACAGTTCGGTGCCGTAGATGCTGGGATGGACCAGCACGCTGCGCTCGATGCCGACCGCGCGGCACATCCGGCGGTAGTCGTCGAGCGTGGCTTCGGGCGGCGTGTAGCTGCGCTCGGGCTGCATCGGGTAGCGGGCATAGGGCCCGAACACGTGGTGATGCGAGTCGCAGGTCAGCGGTGGCAGCTTGAATCGCGGCGTGCGGGGGGCGGGATCGAATCCGGGACAGGCCGGAGGCTGGCCGTCGGGGAATCCCGCGGCGGGGGAATGGCTCATGGGGTTCGTCTTTCAGGGAGGCAGGCCGACTGCGCTCAGCCCGGCACCGGCGCGTCACCCAGCAGCTGCGCCTCATACACATGCAGCGAGGGCGCCCCGCCCGTGTGCAGGAACAGCACGTTCTCGTCGGGCCTGAAATAGCCCTTGCGTGACAGCCCGATCAGCCCGGCCATCACCTTGCCGGTGTAGACCGGGTCGAGCAGGATCGCCTCGGTGCGGGCCAGCAGTTGCACCGCCTCGACCATCTTCGCGTTCGGCACCGAGTACTTGGGCCGCCAGTACTCGCCGAAGCTGATCACCGCCTCGCGCGGCACTTTCATGTCCAGGCCCAGCAGATCGGCCACCGCCTGCGCCTCCTGGTGCACCAGCGGGTCCTGGTCGGCCGGATCGCGGCTCACGCCGATGCCGACGATGGGAATGGCGATGCGGTTGCCCAGAAAACCGGCCAGCAGGCCACCGTGCGTGCCGGAACTGCCCGAGCCCACCACCAC
>DAONCJ010000105.1:0-9510 GCA_035401985.1 Burkholderiaceae bacterium
GCGCATCGACCGCGCGGACCTGCGCCTCGGCGCGCGAGATCCGGTCCGAGGCGCCGTAATAGGCGGCCAGGGTGGCGTTCTCGAGAATCGACAGGCGGCGGAAAGGCCGTGGAATCTGGAAGGTGCGGGCCAGCCCGCGACGACAGATCTCGCTCGGCGGCATGCCGCCGATTTCGTGGCCATCGAATGTCACGGACCCGGCGGACGGCGGGTACAGGCCGGCGATCACATTGAAGGTCGTGCTCTTGCCCGAGCCGTTGGGCCCGATCAGCCCGAGGATTTCTCCGCGGGCGACATCGAACGACACTTCATTGACCGCCGTGAACCCGCCGAACCGCTTCGTGAGGCGGTTGACAGAGAGCATCGGCGAATCGCTCAGGGCGCGAAGCCGTGACCGCGCGGCAGCGGCAGCACCGCATCGCGCGTCTTGATCGCCGAAGGCCAGACGATGAACGTGTCGTTGCCGCTGTACTGCATCACCACCGGAGTCGAGCGCTCGTTCTGGCCGGCCATCTGGTGGCCGGGCGGGAAGAACTTCACGCCATAACCCTGGATGGTTCCGCCGACCGGGATGTCGGTCTCGAGCGCGGCCTTGCGGAGTGCCTCGGAGTCCACGCCGCCATGGTTCTTGATCGCGCGCGGCAGCACGTCGTTGAAGAAGATCCAGGCCTGGTTGAAGCCCATCGAGACATGCGGCGGCACCTCGTCACCCTTCACGTCGGCCTTGTAGCGGCGGACCATTTCCTTGGTCACATCGCCCATGCCAGGCGCGAGCGTCTTGGGATCGAGCAGCTGCGCCGCGACCGGGTCGACGTTGTAGATCAGGTTGGCATCGTCCTTGAATGTGGCGTAGAGCTTGTCGAACTGCCCGTAGCCTGCACCATGGCCGATCAGCGCCGACCACTTCAGGCCCTGCTCCTTGGCCTGGCGCAGGAACAGCGTGATGTCCGGGTTGTAGCCGGTATGCAGGATGACGTCGGCGCGCGCCCGTTTCAGCTTGGTCACCAGCGGCGACAGGTCGGGCGAAGTGGCCGCATAGCCTTCCTTCAGGACTACCTGCAGGCCCAGGCTCTTGCAGGTCGACTCGTTGCCGGCGGCCACGCCGCTGCCATACGGGCCGTCTTCATAGATGACCGCAACCTTGACGTCCTTGGGATCCTTGCCCAGCCGTGCCTTGGCCTGCTCGGCCAGGAAAGTGCACGACGCCCAGCCGTGCTGGTCCGAGTGGACCTGCGCCCGGAACACGTACTTGAGGTTCTTGTCCTTGAACACGCTGGAGGCCACGCAGATGTTGGCCCAGAAGAAGCGCTTGGCCGCGTCGGCCTTCTGCGACATCGGCACGCAGTGGGCCGACGAGAACACGCCCATCAGCATGTCGACCTTTTCCTGCTCGATCAGGCGGGTGGTCTCGTTGATTGCGACTTCGGGCTTGGACTGCGCGTCGACGTAGATCGGCTTGATCTTGTAGCCGCCGACGCCGCCACGTTCGTTGATCATGTCGATGGCGTACTTGTTGCCGAGATAGCCGGCATACGAGCCGCCCGCGGCGAGCGGGCCGGTCAGGTCGTACACGACGCCGACCTTCAGTTCCTTGGTCTGCGCAAACGACACGCTGGCCGTCAGGGCGAGCGCGAGCGCCGCGGCGAAACGCTTGATCATGACTGTCTCCTCTGTGAACCTTTGAATGGGCCTAGCCTTGCGCCTGTTTCGGCACTTGCGGCGGGCGCCGGCATCAATTGCCGGCTGCTGGGAACGGACTCTACCGCATGAAATTGCGAACGTGGTCGGCGCCAAGCCCCACGTTATCGAAATGTTCACGATACTTGTCGATCCGGGTGAACACGTCGTCGTAGCCCAGCGAACGGCCATCGGGATCGACGTACATCAGTGATCCGAACACCGTGAACAGCGTGATCATCTCCTGGCAGTCGTCCGGCACGGTCAGCGTGTGCGTCTCGCCGGGCGGCTCGACGATATAGCTGCCCTCTTCGGCCACCCAGTCGTGCTCCAGGTAGTACCAGCGCCCCCGCATGACGTAGGCGTGCACGGCGCCGGAGTGGCGGTGGCGCTGCAGCACGCCCGAGCGGCGCACGCGCAGCAGGTGGGTGTAGTGCCCGGCGCTGACGTTCAGGTGCAGCGGTCGCGACCAGATATCGGGCCCCATCGGCGCCCACAGGCGCTCGTCGTCCGAGTGGGCGTTCGGAATCACCAGGTCGGCGCTCATGCCCCAGGGCTGCGGCTTGCGGTAGGCGATCTTTTCGGGCGGCGCGCCAGCGTCTGCTGCCGGCGATGCGCCTCGTGCCGGGGTGGCCTGCGATGTCACGGAAGAACCTTGGGGAAAGATGCGAAGCGGCACCGTAGGCCGGCTGCCGGATGGTGTCAAGATAGGCGCCATGCACGAGAAAGTCATCTCGCTGGCCACGCCGGTGTTCTTCCTGCTGATCGCGCTCGAGCTGCTGGTCGGGCGCGCCCGCGGCAAGGCCGTGATGCGGCTCAATGATGCCGTGACGTCCATCGGACTGGGCGTCATGTCGCAGGTCGCCGGCGTGTTCACCCGGGTGCTGCGGATCGGGATCTATGTGTGGCTGTACGAGCACCTTGCGCTCGCCCGATGGCCGACCGATGCCCTGTGGTCCTTCGTGCTCGCGCTGGTGTTCTACGACTTCTGCTACTACTGGCACCACCGCTTCATGCATCGCGTCGCGGCCGCCTGGGCGGCGCATGTGGTTCACCACTCGAGCGAGGACTACAACCTGTCGACGGCGCTTCGACAGACCGGCAGCGGCGCGGTGCTGGGCTGGATCCCCTATGTGCCGATGGCCATCGCGGGCGTGCCGCCGACGGTTTTCGCCGTGGCGGCACTGATCGACCTGCTCTATCAGTTCTGGATCCACACCGAGCAGGTCGGCCGGCTCGGATGGTTCGACCGGGTCTTTGCATCGCCCTCGAACCACCGGGTGCATCACGCGGTCAATGACCGCTACCTCGATCGCAATTACGGCGGCATCCTGATCGTGTGGGACCGGCTGTTCGGTACTTTCCAGGACGAACGTGCCGACGAGCCGCCGGTGTATGGCACACGGCATCCGCTGCGCAGCTTCAACCCGGTCTGGGCCAACCTCGAGGTCTATGCGGGCCTGGCGCGCAGCAGCCTTTCCCTGCCGCGCTGGCGTGACCGGCTGCAGGTCTGGTGGCGCCCGCCGGGCTGGCAGCCGGGCGGGATGCCGACTCCCCCGCGTGATGCAGCCGGCGACGCGCGGCGCTTCTTCGCCCGCCAGCCGGGCGCCGACCGATACGATCCGATCCGCTCGAAGGCCATCACCCGGTACGTCGTTCCGCAGTTCGCGGCCGTTCTGGCGATCGCCGTGCACTTTCTGGAATTCCAACGCGGCGCCGCACTGATTCCGCTGCTCGCTTACGCGCTCTGGATCGTGCTGGCCCTGACCGCCCTGGGCGGCCTGCTCGAAGGCCGCCCCACATTCGCCTGGCTCGAGGTGACGCGCCATGCGGTCGCCGTGCTGGCACTCGCCACTGCGGGGACCGTCGGGCTGCCGGGCCCTGCGCCGGGCTGGACGGCACTGCTCCTGTGCTGGTCCCTGGGCTCCCTCCTGCACGCCGCCTGGCTGGCACGATCCGCGCCCTCGGTGGTCGCGGCAACGCCGCCCCTCGGTTTTCCCCAGATGCCTGTTGACCGCAGCCCGGCAAAGGACTAACTTTTCACTCACAGGTTCCAGTGGCAACCATCCGGCACAGAACCCGATCGTCGAAGGCCGATCGTTCCTGTGCCCGGATCTCGCCACGGAAATCAGCCGCCACTCGCGGCTTCGGGGGGCGCGGTCCATACTCACCGCGCCCCCTTTCCATTGGGCCGCCGCCGCCAGCTCTTCGGCTACCATGCGCCCCCATGACCGCTTCGGCCCTGATCGCCGCCGCACGGCAACTGAGCAGCGAGGTTTCGCAGCTGCGCTTCAGCCCGCCGGTGACCCATGTCTACAACCCCCTGGACTACGCCTGGGCGGCCCATGAGACCTATCTGCGACGATTCGGCGCAGCGACCGGACGCGTGGTTTTCCTGGGCATGAACCCGGGCCCCTACGGCATGATGCAGACCGGTGTGCCCTTCGGCGAGGTGGCCGCCGTGCGCGACTGGATGGGCATCGAGGCGCCCGTCGTGCGCCCGGCCACCGAGCACCCCCGGCGGGCCATCCAGGGCTTTGCCTGCACGCGCTCGGAAGTGAGCGGGCGCCGCCTGTGGGGCTGGGCCCAGGCACGCTTCGGCAGCGCAGACGCCTTCTTCGAGCGGGGGTTCGTGCTGAACTACTGCCCGCTGGTGTTCCTCGAAGCGTCCGGCCGGAACTTCACTCCCGACAAATTGCCGGCCGCCGAAGCGGCGGCCCTGCGCCGCGCCTGCGACGCGCACCTGCTGCGGGCGCTGGTGGCGCTGGCGCCCGTCTGGGCGATCGGCATCGGCGGCTTCGCGCTCAAGCGCCTGCAGGCGGTCTGCCAGACGCCCCCCGACGACCTGAGCACCCCGGAACGCAGCCGCCTGTCGGCGATGCGCATCGGGCAGATCCTGCATCCCAGCCCGGCCTCGCCGGCGGCCAACCGCGGCTGGCCGCAAGCCGTCGACAGCACGCTGTCGCAACTCGGAGTCTTTGAGTGACCCTATTTGCTTCGACCATCGCCCTCTCGGCGTTCCTGCTGTTCCTGGTGCAGCCGATCATCGCCAAGCAGATCCTGCCCTGGTTCGGCGGGTCGGCAGCGGTCTGGACCACCTGCATGGTGTTCTTCCAGCTCGTGCTGCTGGCCGGCTACTTCTATTCGGACACGCTGATCCGCAAAGTGGGCCCGCGCAAGCAGGCGATCATCCACACCGTGCTGCTGCTGGTCAGTCTTGCCCTGCTGCCGATCATCCCCAGCGAGGCCTTCAAGCCGACCGATGCCAGCGATCCGGTCGGGCGCATCCTGCTGCTGCTGGCGGCGACGATCGGCCTGCCCTACCTGATGCTCTCGACCACCGGCCCGCTGGTCCAGGCCTGGTTCGCGCGCCGCTACCAGGGCGGTCAGGTGTACCGGCTTTATTCGCTGAGCAACATCGCCTCGATGCTGGCGCTGATCGTCTACCCGCCGCTGATCGAACCGCTGACCAGCGGCAAGGTGCAGTCGTGGGGCTGGAGTGCGGCCTATGCCGTGTTCGCGGTGCTCGCCGCAGTGGCTGCGTGGGTCAGCGTGCGCAACCACGAGGGCGCACTGCCTGTCGCCACCCCGGCCGCCGCCCCTGTCGCCGCGCCGCAGTCGGCGACCGAAGCATCGGATCCGACCGCCGCCAGTTCGGGCGCCTCCCCTGGCTGGAAGGAGCAGAGCCTGTGGCTGCTGCTGTCGGCGCTGGGCTCGGTGATGCTGCTGTCGGTGACCACGCACATCACCCAGAACGTCGCCTCGATCCCGTTCCTGTGGGTCATGCCGCTCGCGCTGTATCTGATCACCTTCATCATGTGCTTCGACGGCAAGGGCTGGTACAAGCGCAGCCTGTACGTGCCCCTGGCTGGCGTGCTGACGATCCTGATGCTGGCGGCGCTGAGCTGGCGGCTGCAGATCGACACCGGGGCCCACACCTATGGGGTGGAGCGCGCGGTGCTGCCGCTGGCCCAGGCCGTGGCGCTGTACGGCGTCGGCCTGTTCGTGTGCTGCATGTTCTGCCACGGCGAACTGGTCGATCGCAAGCCGGCGCCGCAGCACCTGACGCGCTTTTATCTGATGGTGTCGCTGGGCGGCGCAGTCGGTGGCCTGCTGGTGGGTCTGGTCGCGCCCGTGGTCTATTCCTGGTACTGGGAATTCCCGCTGGCGCTCGTGCTGATCACGCTGCTGGCACTGTTCCTGTCCAAGGGCAGGACGATGATCTTCGGCGCCGTCTGCTTCTGCCTGGCGCTGATCGGCTATGTCGACTACAGCCGGTACATCCGCGAAGACGGGGTTGCCATCTCGCGGAACTTCTACGGCACCCTGCGGGTGAAGGCGACCGCGCCGGACACCAGCGAAAACGCCCGCTGGCGACTGCTGCACGGCGTGATCACGCATGGCGAGCAGTATCGCAACCCGAAATTCCGCACCCTGCCGACCACGTACTACGGCGAAGCGTCCGGCATCGGGCGCACGATCAAGACGCTGCGCGAGTTCAGCCCCGGCACGCCCCAGCGGGTCGGGCTGATCGGCCTGGGCGTCGGCACGCTGGCGGCCTATGGCCGGGCCGGCGACCAGTACCGCATCTATGAGCTCAACCCGCAGGTGCTGGAGCTGGCGCGCAGCCATTTCACCTACCTGTCGCAAAGCCCCGCGAACATTGCGGTGCAGCTCGGCGATGCGCGCCTGGTCCTCGAGAAGGAACCCGACCAGAAACTCGATGTGCTGGCGATCGATGCCTTTTCGAGCGACTCGATCCCGGTCCACCTGATCACCCAGGAAGCGATCCGGCTCTATCGCCGGCACATGAACGAGAACGGGGCCATCGTCTTTCACATCAGCAACCGCTACCTCGACCTGAACGGAGTGGTGCGGCAGCTAGCCGACACCATCGGCTGGCAGGCCCTGCGTGTGATCGACGACCCGTCGGAAGACAGCTACCTGTACCGCTCGGACTGGGTGGTGCTGACGCGCAACGAGCGCCTGATCCAGTCGCTGCGCACCGAAGCGAAGGCGCAGGACGTGCCATCGGTCCCCGGACGACGCCCCTGGACCGACGACCACAACAACCTGTTCGAAGTGCTGAAGTAGCGCGCAACGCCTGCGCGCGCGGGCGTCGCGCACCGGCCTGCGCGCTCAGCCGGCGAAGCGGATCACTCCGTCCTCGCCGGTCAGCCGGCGCACCTGGCCCGAGTACCAGAGCGAATGCAGATGGGCCAGCGCCTCGCCCAGCGCGAAGGTCAGCTGGTGGGTGTCGAACTGCCGCTCGAACATGACCGGCACGATCTGGGCGGCGGTCTGCGGCGCCTGGCGGCAGGCAGCCAGCACCACCTCGAGACGCTCGGCATGGTGCTCGCGCAACTGCTGCAGCCGGGTGTGCAGGCCCCGGAACGGGCGCCCGTGCGAAGGCAGCACCAGCGTGTCCTCGCGGCAGCACTCGAAGCGGTCGAGCGCCTCGAGGTACCAGTCCACCGGATTGGATTCCGGCTCGATCTCCCACACCGACACATTGGTCGAAATGCGCGGCAGCACCATGTCGCCCGACAGCAGCAGGCCGTCGGCCTCGCAGTACAGCGCGGCGTGCTCGGGCGAGTGGCCCTGACCGACGATGACGCGCCATTGCCGACCGCCGATGGCGATCCGCTCGCCATCGCGGATGCGCCGGAACGAGGTCGGCATCGAAGGCACCAGGCGGGCGAAGTGATCAGCGCCGCGCACCCGGATCGCGTCCAACTGCGGGCCCGGCGCGATGCCATGGCGATGAAAGTGATTGGCCGCGGACTCGCTGTCGGCGCCGGGCAGCCCCGATGACAGGATGCGCCCGAGCCCGTATTCGCCCATCGTCATCCACAGCGGCGCGCCGAAGTGCTGCTGCAGCCAGTGTGCCGAGCCGACATGGTCCGGATGGGTGTGGGTGCACAGCAGGCGCCGGATCGGCAGTCCGTCCAGGCCGGTCTCGAACAGCGTCTGCCACAGCGTCCGGGTGTCGTCGCTCGAGATGCCGCAGTCGATCAGGGTCCAGCCCTCGCCGTCGTGCTGATCGCGCATCAGCCAGAGATTGATGTGGTCCAGCGCGAAGGGCAGCGGCATCCGGATCCAGTGGATTCCGGGCGCCACTTCGATGCGGGCGGCGGGCCCGGGAAGCTGGTCGCCCAAGGGGTATTGCAGGAAGTGCTCGAGTGGGTTCATGGGAGTGCGCCGCCGCGGCGGCTGTAAGATTGACGTTTACGTCAAGTGTATGTGTTTCCCGACCCGGCGTTCCGCACCCCGGCGGGCCGCCTCCACCTGCGAATGCCCACCTACACGATCACCGAGCTGGCCCGCGAGTTCGAGGTCACCCCCCGCGCGATCCGCTTCTACGAGGATCGGGGTCTGCTTGCGCCCCGACGCATCGGGGCGGGCGGGCGTCAGCGCGAGTACGCGCCGCGGGACCGCACCCGCCTGAAGCTGACGCTGCGAGGCAAGCGGCTCGGACTGACGCTCGCCGAGATCCGCGAGCTGATCGACATGTACGAATCGCCTTCGGACACCACCGCGCAGCTGATCCGGTTCCTGGCTGTGCTCGGTCAGCACCGCGACATGCTCGAAGGCCAGCTGGCCGACCTGCAGGAAACACTCGCCGAGATCGCCGCCCACGAAACCCGGGCGCGCCAGCTGCTCGCCCTTCACGACAAACCGACTGGAGACACTTCATGCTGAACATTCCCGGGCTGCAATTCGACCTCGGCGAGGACATCGCGATGCTGCGCGAGTCGCTGCAGCAGTTCACCGCGGCGGAGATCACACCGCACGCGGGCGAGATCGACCGCAGCGATCAGTTCCCGATGGCGCTGTGGCGCAAATTCGGCGAACTCGGCGTGCTGGGCATGACGGTTCCCGAGGAATACGGCGGCACCAACATGGGCTACCTGGCCCATGTGATCGCGATGGAGGAGATCTCGCGCGGCTCGGCCTCGGTGGGCCTGTCGTATGGTGCTCACTCGAACCTGTGCGTGAACCAGATCATGCGCAATGGCACGGAGACACAGCGCCAGCGCTACCTGCCCAAGCTGGTCTCGGGCGAACACATCGGCGCGCTGGCGATGTCCGAGCCCAACGCCGGCTCCGACGTGGTGTCGATGAAGCTGCGCGCCGATTTCAAGGGCGACCACTTCGTGCTGAACGGCAGCAAGATGTGGATCACCAACGGTCCCGACGCCGATGTGATGGTGATCTACGCCAAGAGCGACCCCGCCGCCGGACCGCGCGGCATGACCGCCTTCCTGGTCGAGAAGAGCTTCAAGGGATTTTCGGTCGCGCAGAAGCTCGACAAGATGGGCATGCGCGGCAGCCACACCGGCGAGCTCGTGTTCCAGGACTGCATCGTGCCGGCCGAGAACGTGCTGGGCGGACTGGGCAAGGGCGTCAACGTGCTGATGAGCGGGCTCGATTTCGAACGCGCGGTGCTCTCGGGCGGGCCGCTGGGCATCATGAGCGCCTGCATGGACGCGGTGCTGCCCTACGTGCACGAGCGCCGGCAGTTCGGTCAGGCCATCGGCGAGTTCCAGCTGATGCAGGGCAAGCTGGCCGACATGTACACCACCATGATGGCCTGCCGGGCTTACGTCTACGAAGTGGGCCGCCAGTGCGACCGCAGCCGCGCCGGCACGGTTAACGTGCGCAGCCTGCGCAAGGACGCAGCCGGCGCCATCCTTTACGCGGCCGAGAAGGCCACCTGGATGGCCGGAGAGGCCATCCAGTGCCTGGGCGGCAACGGCTACATCAACGAGAACTCCACCGGCCGCCTGTGGCGTGACGCCAAGCTGTACGAGATCGGCGCGGGCACCTCCG